>CALGRQ010000515.1 GCA_937880795.1 uncultured Dyadobacter sp.
TTCAAGGCATTTTTCTCCCATCCGAGCATTTTCGCTGCTGTTTCATTGAGTATAACCCCTGATGAATCATTGCCAAACTCTTTTGAAAAGTTGCGTCCATAGGCCATGGACATACCCAATGTTGGGATATAGTTGGCGTCGACCTCGTAACGCAGTGATTTGACAAGTGTATTGGTTTCGTTATCAGGATAAATGAGATAATTGTTGCTGTATGAATTACCTGCCGGTATATAGCTCGAAACACTGATATGGGTAACCCGTGGATCACGAAGCAGTTCATTGCGAAAAGCTTCCTGGTTATTCTGTAATGCCCATGTATCCATTACAATCACCTGGTCTTTGGTATAACCCAATTTTTTGTTCTGTATAAATCGTAGCTGCTGAAATACCACGATTGTCCCGATGATGAGCATAATGGAAATACAAAATTGAAACACCACCAAGCCACTACGCAGACTCATGCTTCCTTTTTTTGCGGTGTATTTCCCTTTTAATATCGCAATGGGTTTAAATGAGGAGAGAAAAAATGCAGGATAGGAACCGGCTAATATCCCTACCAGAAGCCCAAAAAGGACTATACCGGCTATTAATTGTGGTATTTTACCAAACTGAAGGGCGAGCTCTTTTCCTGATAGCTCATTGAATAGTGGCAATGCAAGTACGGCTAGAATTGCGGCCAGTATCATTGCAATGGATGTCAGTAGAGTGGATTCGAGCAAGAATTGCCATACAAGCTCCTGTTTTTCTGAACCCATTACTTTTCTAACGCCTACTTCACGAGCTCTTTTGGATGCTCCCGCTGTGGAAAGGTTCATGAAATTGATACAGGCAATGAGCAACATAATGATCGCTACGGCGCCAAAAATATAAACGTATTTGATGTCGCCGGGTATACCCAGGTCATAACCAAAATCGGAGCGTAAGTGAATGTCGGTGAGGGGTTGCAGAAATAATCCAATGTTGTTGCCGGTCTTTCTGAATTCGGCCATGGTCATTCCCATCGATTTTTGTAACTGCGGCCCCATGTATTTATCAACGGTTTGGGGCAGTTTGGCTTCCAGTTTTTTGTAGTCGTATCCTTTTTGCAAGAGTAGATACGTAAAAAATTCCGACTGCATCCAGGAGTTGGATTTTGCCTCGTCCAAACTTGCCATGGAGGCAAAAAGCGAATAACGGAAGTGAGAATTTCGAGGAACTCCGTCGATAACGCCGGTAACTTTAAATGGGATTTCTGAATTTTTAAAGACAATAGTCTTTCCGACAGGATCCTGTGTGCCGAAATATTTAGTAGCCGTTGCCTGCGTAAGTACAACGGTATTGGGTTCAGCTAATACATTGTCTGCATTTCCTTTGATCAATGGCAACGTGAAAATCTGGAAGAAACTGTTATCTACAAACGCCATGTCATCATCAGAAAATTGTTTGTCTCCTATAATCACCTTTGGCTTCCCTGCCTGACGAATCCGGGTTGCATCCAATACTTCGGGATAATCCGCTTTAAGGGTAGGGCCGGTCGGAGGCATTACGTGGGGTTCATTGATTTTGCCCCCCTGCATGGTTCCCTTGAATACAACACGCACAATTTGGCCTGCTTTCTCATTGTAGCGGTCAAAACTTAGTTCATCCAGCACATACAGACTGATGAGTATACATGAAGCCAGGCCAATAGCCAGTCCTAAAATATTGATGGCTGAGAATGCCCGATTTCTGAGCAGGTTTCGCCAGGCGACTTTGATGTAATTTCTAAACATGGTTTGTTGGGGTTGAGGAGCTATGGATGCGAGTAGGGCACTGGGAGGAAATCCCGTGTGAACTACTCCGTATCCATGTTCGTCTTTTTATGGCTATTAGATTGCTGCAAAACAAAGATAAATGAACGGTACATTGTATAGCATAGTTCTTTGTATAAAACTAATGTGCCAACATGAGAAATGTGGGTTATTTGTTGGTATGAGGGCTATTGCAACGGCTTCACTGTTCGGATTCGAACAGTTTTTGTACGATTTTAACCGAATGGACTCGGTAAATTATTCGTGAAATATTTTGAAGATGGATACCAAGCCATTTTCTTGTTCCAAATAGATCAGGAATGAGCCGGAACTATATGGTTTCATATTGAGAATCATTGCTGAGGTAGACACAGGGGTTTGGAAAAGTGTCTTACCCGTGAGCTCGACCAATCGTAACTTACGTACCTGCTTGTTACGAATTTGTATGTGCAAAGTATGATTAACAGGGTTTGGATATAGTGTTGCCCATGCAAATTCGGGAAAATGGACAGATTTCATTTGACTATAGGCAAAGCTTCCATCTTCGTCTATCATTTTAAGCCTGTAATAGTTAACACCAGACTCTGGCATTGTATCGGTGTCGTGATAAGTTTCGATTTGCGAGGTATTACCCTTAGCAGCCTGAGACGAAATTGCGGTCCAGGTCTTACCATCAATACTTCTTTGAACAATAAAAGTAAAACTATTATTTTCTGAGGTAGTTGTCCAGGAAAGTATCGTAGAAGTCTCTCGTTTGGAAACCGTAAAAGTGCTAAGTGTAACGGGAAGAGGTTTAGAATAATCAAAGGTGACGGTAGCAACATTAGACTTTTGACCACCTAAATCCATAACTGTATATTTAATCTCTTCTTTGTCATTAAAATTATTACTTGGCAGATAGGTGATTGAACTGCCATCAACACTTACATTTCCATAGACCGGAACAGACTGCAAAGAAACGGAAGTTGTCTCTAGCGCTGAACATGAACCAATATCGTTTAGTAATACATTGATCGTTACCGGTTCATTGGGTTTACCAGCCACGATGTCATCAACAGCCACAGGTTTACGATATTCAAGGGTAATGACAATGGATTCATCGGAGAGGCACCCTACGCTGTTGTATGCAAAAACAGAGTAATTCCCTTCTTCGGAGACGACCAATTCATTCCCTGATGATCCAGGAATTATTTGGTTGTCTTTTCTCCATTCATATCCATACGCACCTGCAGACTGGGCTTTTAGTTTCACTGTCAAACCATTACATATTACAACATTTCTTGACCCGTCCTGGGCAAAGGCAAGACGGGTCAAAAGTAGTAATATCACAAATGTAACCTGGTAACTCATTAATTAGACTGTGATTGGCAAGTGTCTGTTAATCAATAGAAAGAACTGGAATAGCAGTTTTTGTCTCTTGTACGATATTTCTGGCCCCCTCAGTGATAGCACTTGCAACCTTTGAGGATATTTTGCTCTCACTGTTTGTAATTACATAAGTCACTTTGCAGATGTAATTGCCTACTTGTGTAACAGTCAGCTTATTGGTGGTTTGATTTGTAATAAGTGTTGCGCCATTATACCACTGATAGGCTAAGTCAACACTACCAATGTCTGCGATATTCGTCAGCGCTGATGCGGTAAGCTCGGTTGAAAAAGCTTCATCCTGACAAAATTTTTCCACAGATGAAGCAATTGTGGTTGTCAGTTTAGGAAGCACGATAATCGAGTGTGTAGCCAGGTTAGATAAACAGCCCCCTACGACATCCAAAACGGAAAGTTTTAAAGTATTTGTCAGCGCCACTGTAGTTCCTGCTGGTAAAGTGAAAGTGTTCAAATATGCGCCTTGATCTTGTGATGTTCCAAGTACCGTTGTAATGTTGTTAAGTGCAGTTGCAGCACCGCTTAATTCCCAATTGTATTGATATAAAGATAGAACGCTGGGGGTAAGCTTAAACGGCTCTCCACTAACGACATAAAACACATCAGCTTTGGTACTAAATGACGTCATCCATAAAATCAATGTGAAAAGAATAGAGGTAGTTTTCGTTTTCATAAAATAAGTGTTTTAGACTGATAGATAGGTATGTTGAATGGTTGATCAAGATTAGGGACTCAGGTTTAGAGGAGGTGATATGGGAGGTTTTAACAAGTTTAACGTAACCTTTCTCCTTGCGGATGGGGAAGTTGTGGTACAATTGGGTTTAGTAATGTCTACGTAAAAATTTTTAGTTATTGGTGCCGTTAATCCAGTAGGGGTAAATGCCTTTCCAATTGCATTTACACTACCGCCGAGTGGTTCCTCATACCATTTATAAATAAGGCCATTCCCTAAAATAGCATCCTGGTTTGAAAGTGCTGTAAGGTTAATAGAACCCAAATTTTCGCAGGCAGAAATATCCTGAGCAATGGGGATTTCGGGAATCCTTCTTACATCATAGATGCTGAAAACCGCACCCGTAGATATCGCAACAGCGGCGTTTAAAGTAACATCTATGCGGTCGAAGCCAATGGTAGCTCCGGCAGCGGGAGTTGGAATGAAGTTGATTTCCAGTTTTGTACTGTTAGGCAGAAGTCCTCCGAGACCAAGTGTAATGAGGTTATTAATATTAACCGGATCTCCGAAGGGGCTATTTCCGTTGTAAGCTCGAATATTAATTTGCGACAATAAGGTAGTATTTAAAATTGCGGAGCCGTAACCTATAATCAACTTGGCCCCATCACCCATATTGCCATTTCCTTTAAAATAGAAGGTCTGTATTAAAGTCGCAGCCAATCCAATGGTTCCAACTTTGTATGTGGAAGATGTTGTGGCTGAGAGATCATTATCGATGGCATGTGTTGGATTATCGATATTTGTTCCACCCAGTAACGAAACACCTACAGCCTTAATGGTGGTTGCATAAGGTAAACCGCAATCTGTCGCCAAAGTGGTATAAGGGTTACTTACATTGGCGGGATACTTACCGTAAAATGCACTATATACTTTAACTTCGGGGGTTAGTGATGTTCCTGATAATGATATTTTTACAGCATTAAATGTTTCGCTAATTTCAATAGAGAGAAAGACATTACCATCTGGCAGAAGGTAGTTTGACAAGTTGGAGACTGAAACTTCGTCTGTTAATGTTTTATATGCCTTTACAGATAAACCTAAGTTGTTAACAGCATTTTCGCTTGTTTTAAGGTACACTGTTACGGGATTAACACTCGTAGCAGTTATAGAAGCGGGAAAAATCAGTTGTAAAGATGCCGTTCCTAAGCTTGGCTTTAATACTGCATAGTCATCATCAAAGGGAGAGGTATAGGCGTTTTGTGGATTTGTGACGGTAGCTCCTGTTGTTCCATTGGTATTGCCACTTGTGGCGTATGTAAAGTCTGTTGTTTGAGCCCTCAAACTACCCGGCTTAATTGTCGTAATCAGCAAAACAATCATCAGGTATGAACAAATGATTTGCATTAGCGTTGAGAGGGTTGTGGTAAAATTTTGTTTTAAAATAGGTAGTAATTGTACAATTGTATATAGAAATATTATTAGTTCAAAGTAATTTTTTTCGGTTATTTATGTCACTTACAGTGATAGTTATACCAGAGCATTACAGGCCGCATTTGATTTAGTTTCGATCAAGGAGTGATCTAAATGAAATCTGTTTTTGTTGCTAATTTTAATTTATAAGTATTTCAAATTCAGTGTTGATTAGGAGGGTTTAAGGGGTTTGATATACCCAGGTCAAGATGCCGGTTATGGATGATTTGAAAATTTATATCTGATTAAATTTCAAATCATCCATAACCGGCATCTTGACCTG
>CALGRQ010000516.1 GCA_937880795.1 uncultured Dyadobacter sp.
GCATTACTTAACCATTTTTTAATAAAACGCTTACTAAACATGCTTAAAATGAAAACAAGAAAACCAAAATCAATCACCATCCTAATTTGTGCACTCGCATTGATGCTGGTGATGTACAACTGTAAGAAAAAAGATGATCCGCTTCCAGACAAACCTGATGAGGAAATTACCAAAGAGCTCGACGATATAAAAGTAGCTCCTGTTACCATCACACCTCCTGCTCCGGTAGAATCAACAGAGGCAAATGTAGAAACATCTGCAAAAGCTGGTGAACTGAACAGTGGTCTGGGTTCGATAACTGATGCTAATTCTATACCGGCATCGGTTACGACTGCTGCTACTGAGGTAACAGCAGCCATTTCTGAGAGCGAATTAAATACTTTAAGCAACGTAGACGCTGCACTTATCAACGCAGTGAAAGAAGGTGGTGAAATACCGGCCGAAGTAAAAGCGGCTTTGGACCATGCGGCTTCTAATCCAGCATTGCAAGAGTACTTACCCACGTTTACACTGCCTACCGTAAATGGCACTGCCGTAACTGGTCGTACAGCTACCAGTCCAAATCTGGTTACACCTCAGCAATTGGCCGCAAACGAAAGCATTGAAGCCGTTCAAGACGCCTCGGATGTTTGCGTTGCCGCAGCTGAATCTGCCTACCAAGCGAAGAAAACAGAATTGGACGCAAGCAAATCTGCCAAAGATGCTGAAATCACCGCAGCTTATAACGCTGCCATTGCACCTCTGGCCGCGGAAGAAGAGGCATGTAAAGCTGGTATCCCAGCTAAATTTGCAGCTTACCGCGCAGCTATTGATGAGCAGGTAGCTTCTGCCTTGGCTAATCTTGAACGCGTTAAACCTTTCATTGGCCCTCTTTATCCGATCTTGAAAGCGCTTATAAACATTCAAGCATTGAATGCATATGCAGGTTTGAACAACCTTGAAGCCGCATCACTTGCTGCATGTACAGCCAAAACAGCTGCCGCAACCACAAATGCACAGGCCGCACGCGACGCAAACCTAGCCGCCTCTCAGGCTGCTTACGACGCTGCACTGGCGTCAGCCGCAGAAGTAAGAGCTAAGTTAATCGCAAGCTGCCACAACCAAGGTGGTGGTAACTAAATAGCCCACTGTCACACTGAGCATGTCGAAGTGTTAGGGGACACCACTGTCACACTGAGCCTGTCGAAGTGCTGGAAACAATCCTTCGAAAAGCTCAGGATGACAGTGCCAAGCTCAGTGTGACAAGAATTAACACAAGGCAACAGTACTACAATTATTTTATCAACGCTTCAAAAAGATAACATTTGAAGACATTAGCTATGAAGTGGAAGGGCGGCATTGTGCTGTCCTTCCTTTTTACCATTCTGGCACTCAAAGCTCAGGCACAGGTAAACGTATCTGGTAAGCCGGGTCTTATATTCACACCGAATGCGGTGCAGGTTGAGGACGGTCTTTTTCGTTTTGGCTATCATTATAACCCAACCAGCTACGCACTAAGACGTCGCAATCGTAATCCTGAACGGATATTATATGCCAGTGTCAACTTGCTTAATCGCCTTGAAATAAGCGCTACCCTGCTTCAGGTAATCAGCACCGATCAATACAAAGTGAATGAAGCCATTGGTGACCGCCAGCTTGATATTCGTTATCTTGTCTTGAAAGAAAAACCCAAACGCCCGTCACTGGCGCTTGTACTCACCACGCCATTTACCATCAACGGGGCTATGCTTTCCCATGCCTTGGTGGCCACAAAAAATTTCACTTTACACCAAAACCTTAAACTTGAATTAAATGCAGGGTTTGGAAGCCCATATTATCTATATAGAGATGAGGACAATCTCTCCAATTCCAATATGCTTTCCAGCTTTAAATGGCAGAAAAAAAGTGAAGATCGATACAAAAACCACTATCTGCAAGGTCCTTTTGGTGGTGCCGTTCTACATTACAAAAAATGGGGAGGCGTTATGGCTGAATGGGATTCCAAGCACGTCAATGTTGGTGCATATACCCGCCTGTTCAATTGCTGGACCATTCAGGCCGGCTGGCTCAACGCAGACCAACTCACTGTAGGCACCTCTGTGGCTGTCAATTTATTAAAACCTTCGCGCCGACTCAAAAAACAATCTGATGAGCAAAAAAAGTAATTTATTCTGTCTGGTCTTGCTGGGAAGTATACAAGCTGCTTTTGCCCAAAACGACAAATACACACCTGAAAAATTAAAACAGAGCTTCGAAAATATACAAACGATTGATAAGTGCGTGTACTACGAGCAGCGCCTATATCGTAATCCTTACATAGGACTTTACGAAATACATAAAATATCTGCGGACACTTCTATACAACACTTCATACCAATGTTTAATGGCTTTCCGGTCGGAAAATATAGCGTGAAAGAATCCATTGCTCATAGCTCTTTGTCCAACGCCGAAAGGAAATCCTACTTAAAATCCAACAGATTCCCACTTCACAAGAAGTATAAAGCGGACATATGGATACAACCCTACTTTGCGGCGATCTTCGGGAATTACAGTAAACCCGTTGAAAGTAACACCAGTGTGGCTTTACAAACGCAATTATACCTATTGCCGGGTCTTACGCTACAAACCGGAATTTTATTTCCCATCGTAAACGACCTCGACGGCAGGCCTCGTAACATTCGGCTTGCTCCTTCTTTTCTCAATCAGTTTTATGCACGAGGCAATCACTTTGTCAGTACTTCTGCTGGTTTTTTCCAAAACGATCAGTACGGTGTAAATGTACAGTACCGACATGCCAACTTATCCAAATCGTGGTCGTTCGGGTTAGAGGCTGGTCTTACCGGGTTTTATTACTATCCCCGTGGTGGAATTTATTACGAAAACCTGGATCAGCTGCTATTGCTTGCCGATGCATCCTATCGTTTCAAAGCTCCCGATCTGACCGTCAAGGTGTCAGGTGGGCAATTTCTTTGGAAGGATAAAGGCGTTCGTCTGGAAATGATACGCCAATTTACCAATGTCGAGTTGGGTGTATATGCTGTAAAAACACAGAATGGTGCCACGCTCGGTTTCAATCTTGCCGTTCCTATTCCACCTGGTAAGCTAATTCAGGGCAAGCATGCCCGCCTGCGTACCACCGATGAATTCCGCTGGGAGTATACCTATACCCGTGGATACCAAATCGGAGAGCGATATAGAGTGGGTTATCAGTTGGACCAAAAGTTAAGACAATTCCATCGGGATTATCTTAATAAACAACATCAGCAACTGTCTAAATAATGGCACCAAATTACTTGAAACCAATATTTGACCAACATTCTTGTACACTATTTCCCTTTCTTTACATCCAAAAAGGGTTAACTCAACGTTTCAATATATATTTGTAATCTAAGCAAAACCACAAACTATGAACATCGTCGTCCTTGGAGCATCCGGACAATTGGGTAGCTGTCTTAAAAAAGTGGCAGCAGAAAGAAATATCACTGACATATCCTTTCCTTCTGAACAGGACGGAAACATTCTGGATAGCGATTTGCTCGACAAGCTGTTTACTGCCGAAAAGCCTGGCTTTGTCATCAATTGTGCAGCCTATACCGCTGTCGATAAAGCCGAAGACGAGCAGGATATTTGCAGAAAAGTAAATCGTGACGGAGCAGCCTGGCCTGCGAAAAACACCAAGCCACACTGATCCACATTTCTACTGATTTCGTATTTAAGGGCAATGTTCCCCAACTTCTTTCAGAAACGGACCCTGCCGAGCCTGAAAATATTTACGGAGTAACCAAGCTCGAAGGCGAACAGGATATAGCCCGAATTTTGGCCAAACATTTTATCATCAGAACCAGCTGGCTTTACTCTGAATTTGGAAATAATTTCGTCAAAACCATGCTCCGCTTGGGTAGTGAAAGGGATCAATTGGGTGTTATTGCCGACCAAACCGGCTCCCCTACTTACGCTATCGATTTGGCCGGTGCAGTTCTCGATGTTATTGCCGCTGGCAGCAAGGCATATGGCATATACCATTATAGCAACGAAGGCGTAACATCCTGGTTCGATTTTGCTAAAACCATTTTCGATATCAGCAAAACTGACGTAGTGGTTAATCCTGTAAAAACATCAGAGTACATTACCAAAGCCGTTCGTCCTGCGTATTCGGTGATGGATAAGAGTAAAATAAAATCGGCTTTTGGTATTAAAATACCATACTGGAGAGATAGCCTAGAGGTGTGTATAGCCAGATTGGCCGAGTAGATATAAACTTGTTTATAAAACATCCCGACCTTCGATCGCAAACCGTTAGTTTGTCACGAAAGTCGGGACTTGTTTTTTGCAAGTACATTATACGATATGGTGCACCAAGAGCGGAATATGTGTTTCCACAATAAGTTTTCTTGTTACGCTGGGATTGATAATGAAACGTTCCAGAAAGTCTCGGTCACGCGTAGAAACCACCAGAAGATCTGCCTTTACCTGATCACAATACTTTTCAATTTCTTCCAACACTCCACCACCCGTATGAATCACAATATCCTCCGCAGTAATCCCTAAACCTGCGGTAATCTGATCGATATACTGATTATCATCCTGAATATTGGGCTGTTCCAATGAAGTTACTTTAAAGAAAGATAGTTTGGCCCCCATTTGTTTTGCAAATGCAGACACCTGATGCAGGTTATCCATTTCTTCATACTCCAGTTGTGTCGCATATACAATCTTTCTGAACTCCAGATCAGTGGTTTGCGGAGGAATAATCAAGACAGGACAAGGTGCATCCATGGCAATTTTTGTCGCTGCACTACCGATCAGTTTATCCATAAATCCGCCCCTTCCGGTTCTTCCCACCACAACTAAATCCGTTTCATGGTCTTTTGCGTAGCTGTTGATTGCATCATCCAAATCACCATATGCCCAAACCGAATCAGCCTTAAAGCCTTCCTCCTTTGCCAAAACAACATAGGCCTCCAGTCGATCCTGATACGATTTCTCCAACTCCTGATATACCGGCAACGAGCTTGAAGTTAATGGAAGCGAAACATCAGCAACATAAGGTTGGTAAGCATGTAAAAATGTTAACTTGGCGCCATCCGTTTCAGCTATAATTTTTGCTGCTGCTATGGCCTTATCTGCATTTTCGGAAAAATCTATAGGAATTAGAATCGATTTCATAACGGTATATCAAAATAGGTATGATTAAAATCAGCCAACCCTTGGCTGTGTAATAATGCATGCAAGTTTCATCCAAATAGCATCCAAAAACATGACTTTAAGCAGTTTTTTAAATGATAAAACCACGTTTACATCCAATTATACTCTTTAAATCAATCATTTATAATTTTTAGAGCAAAGACCAGCCCCCTTTTGCAGTGCTTCTCAAATTGTTCTTTCTCAAAATGGGATATACCACTTCCCTATATTAATAAGGAATCTGCTACTTGCTAATTGCAATTTGATAGGTACTCATCTTGTTTCCGTTAACCATGTAACTTTCCAAAGCATTGAAAGAATCATTGCACATGAAGCCGGTATTACAGTCTTCCTTTTTCGTTACAAAATCAGAGATGGTATATACTGCACCCGTACTAATCAGTTTTACCTTATAATCATAGTCTGCCGTCATCTTTACAGGCAACTGTATCCGTTGAAAATTTGACTCTTCCGAAAAAACGCTTGTAACAACATCTACCTCCTCCAAAACACCGACGTAATTGTTATTCCTCGGAAAACGTTGAATCGTGATGGTATCCAACTCACTGTTTTGAAAGTTATTGAAATGTATATTATCCATATCGTCTGCTCCAATACAATACATCATAGTACAGCATGAACTAGTTACAAACGCCAGGCAACAAATGAGCACCCATCTGGATGTTAAGAAAAATTTTTTAATCATATGGGAAGGGTATAAAGCTAAATTTGATGTCAAGATAGGTATTCTTGGTAGCATATAGTGGTTGTAACAGAAACATCGTAACTACGCATTCTATCTGCTCACTACCAGTTTTTGCGAATGAGTGCCAATCGTAACAACAAAATCTCCTGACGGAAGACTGCTTATATCAAAAGGAACAGCAGGCAAGGCGATTTTCCTGATTAATTCTTTTCCATAAATATCCGAAATGGACACTTCTGTTCCTCCTTTAATATTTTTGATATACAATTGATCCTGAGATGGGTTCGGATAAACTGTAAAGTAAAACTCTCCCCCTTTTACCGTGATGATCCTTGAATAACTAAATGTTCCGTCTAAGTCAATTTGTTTCAGGCGATAATAAGTGGTAGCAAAAGGATGCCGATCTACATATTGATAGGACCTAACATCCTTTGAAGTCCCTCCACCATCCACTGTACCAATTCGTTCAAAATTTTTTCCATCCAGACTTCTTTCAATATCAAAGCCCAAATTGTTACTTTCTGTCGCTGTTGACCATTTTAAGACATTGTTTCCTTCCATATTTTGCCCCTTGAAGCTGAGGAGTGATACGGGCAGCTGGCTGGTATCATACACAAAAGGTACCATGAAGTTACAAGTACTACTCTCAATCTGTGCGAAAAGTTGCGTTTCGTTACTATTGGGTGAGAAGTTGTTTGGGATTCTGCAACCATCTGGAGTTAAATTGCAAAAGTTTATTGCTAGGCATAACTGCCCCAGCATGAGAAAGGTTAGATATGGTGCCATAACAAGTGATAGCTAAATTCGCAAGGCTTAAATCGCTCCCTACACCATTTATAAGTTGTAACAATTCTTCATACTTTGTCTTGTTGCATACCTTACAAACTTTTATCTCCTTTGTATTTCCTGCCAAATCAACATTTATGCTTTACCATATTCTATCTTGAAAACAGTACTTATTATCGATGATGAAGTAAAGCTTCGTTCGCTACTAAGCCGCATTATTGCAGCCGAGGGTTTTGAGGTTTTAGAGGCCGGTAATGCCAAAACAGGGTTAAAACTTGCAGCACAATCTGAAATTGACGTCATTCTTTGTGATGTAAAGTTGCCGGACGGTAATGGCGTCTCTTTGGTTCCTCTCCTAAAAACCGCAAATCCAAGTGCCGAAATTGTTTTGTTAACCGCATATGGAAATATAGCGGATGGGGTGCAGGCCATGAAAAATGGAGCTTTCGATTACCTTGTAAAGGGCGATGATAACGACAAGATTATCCCATTGATAAGTCGGGCTGTCGAGAAAAGTCAGTTGCAAAAGAAAGTGAGCCAATTGGAACAAATGGTCGGAAAGAAATACTCATTCTCTACTATTTTGGGGACCTCCAAAGCCATTCTCACTGCCGTAGACCTCGCTAAAAAAGTGGCTCCTCTCGACACCCCCGTGCTATTAACCGGGGAAACGGGTACCGGTAAAGAAGTTTTCGCTCAGGCGATTCATCAATCGAGTGGGCGTGCATCCAAAAATATTATGGCACTCAATTGTAGCACCTTTGGTAAAGAAAATCTAGAAAGTGAATTATTTGGCTATAAGCAAGGTGCTTTTACCGGTGCAGTTAAAGACAAAAAAGGTTTGATTGAGGAGGCACATCAGGGAACCCTGTTTTTGGATGAAATTGGTGAATTACCCTTGGAACTCCAAGCGAAATTACTGCGCGTTCTCGAAACGCAGGAATTTATCAAACTGGGTGACACGAAACCTGTTAAGACCAATTTCCGTCTGATTGCTGCAACCAACAGAAATTTACAGATAGAATCTGAAGAGAAGCGATTTAGATCGGATTTGTATTACAGGCTCAATGTTTTTCAAATACAGCTCCCCCCGTTGCGTGATAGAATCCGAGATATAGAAGCACTGACCCAATATTATGTGGACTTCTTCGCAAATCAAATCAATAAAAGGAATTTGAGAATTGATCCGGAATTCTTGGATAAAATGCAACAATATACTTGGCCAGGAAACATCCGTGAGCTTCGAAATGTCATCGAGAGATCGGTGATTTTGAGCGATAACATCCTTTTACCGGAAAGTCTTCCTTTTGATATTCAACAGGCTCAGCATAGCAACAAAAACAATACTATGTCTGCTTTTTCCATCAACAGCGTCGAGAAATTGCATATTCAAAAAGTTTTGAACTTTTGTAAGGGTAACAAAGCCGAGACAGCACGATTACTAGAAATTGGTATTGCTACCCTATACCGAAAATTAGAAGAATACGGAATAAGTTCATCCGATAAGTAATCGAAAACTTCCTCCCCATAGCAAAAAAGGATCTGCAAGCCGCAGATCCTTTTTTGCTATACAGGACTTCCATATTGATAAATCCTATCAATATGATAAGGTTAAATCGACTTCAAATTTAATTAACAAACATACATTTAACTGACAATCAATACAATAACACCATATCACCCACCGCGGCATGGTAATGGTAAACGGTCAGCCAAACTGTTTTACAATTACTATTCATGATAAGTAACCAATCAAAATGATG
>CALGRQ010000517.1 GCA_937880795.1 uncultured Dyadobacter sp.
TACTACCCGGATTCAGCACTACAAAACTTCCGTCATGCAAACCAATTCTCTTGGGCTCATTCTCCCTATTTATTTCCATAATCCAATTTCCATTGGATAGGTCTGCAACATTTTCTTGTGTCTTCATCTTATAAAACGAATCCCGCCCGATGTAGAGCGAAACGCCAAGAACCAGAACAACGGCAGCGGCTAACTTAGCTAGAATATACCAATCTGTTTTTCGAATTGGGGTATCCGGCTGGATCTCGCTTTTGATACCTCCGTGAATCTTGTTCCAAATTCGTTCTTCCGTTTCCCATCCTGGCCTTTTCGTAACCGGCTCCTTATGAATGCTCTGGTACCAGGTATCCAGAATCTCTTGAAGGTGTGTCGGTAAAGACCCATTCTGATAACGTTTCAACAATTTGACAAAACCTCTTACCAACATATCTGTATACTATGCTTTACTATTCCAAAGTCGTTGCTCGCATAAACATTCCGCAACTTTCAGAATATATTCTTCAAAAAATTACAACAATAAGGCCATTGCAATAGATAATTCCCAAAAAAACACAATCTATTTATCAGACATAAAAACCCTTAATAGGTCCGTTATGATGAGGTATTCACTATAAGAATTATCGTTATAAAGTCCCTTAAATATGTTTTCATTGTTCGTAAGGCTTGTGTAATGTGGTATTCAACCGTTCTTACAGGTATATCCATCAATACCGAAACTTCTTTAGTAGATAGCTGATCCAATCGGTTCAGCCGAAAAATTTCCCGTGTTTTTTCGGGGAGTAGTGCCAGTCCATCGTGTATGGCTGCGTGCAGTTCTTTATACGCAATTTCTTCTTCTATGTCCAAATTTTTGCCGACGGGAACATACTCAAACAGAGATGATTCTTCGTGATGTTTGCGTATCAGTCCTGCGCGGATAACGTCTATAATTTTGTTTCGTGTAGATCTGAAAAGGTAGGACTCTAAACGTTCAATCATCAGATTTTCACGCCTATTCCACAAATCAATAAAAATATCCTGCACAACATCCTCAGCCAAATCCTGAAACTCCAATTTGCTGAGTGCATAGTCATATAAACGACTCCAATATTTCTCATACAGCATGCGTAAAGCAAATTCATCCGATACAGCTATTTGGCGCAAGAGCTCCAAATCTGTGCTAACTGTTTTCTGCATAAGGCAATGGCATAATCATTTACCATGAAAAGCATAGCCCTATCCATTTATACGCAACAGCAAAGATTAATTTTGTCAAAATGTGTTAGCTTCTTCAACTGATTAATTAACAATATCATAAACTGTTGATTCTTTTCTTCCTCCCTCCCTTTATTCATCTTTACACCAAAATTAGGATTCGGTAGACCGGCATACCGACTGTATTAATTTCTTGCAATTTATTCTCTCAATTTTTCAAACGTTTGCATACCGTATTCAAACGTTTGCGATACAAAACTCACAATTTATTTAGTTATTTATATTTTATATTTGATTATTGCAATTATATATTCGTATTAGATCTTGTATTTAACCCATATCCGAATGAAAAAATTGCTACAACTCTTGTTCGCATTTCTTCTCTCATTCATGCTGGTTGAGGCGAACGCCCAGGGAACAGATGCTTCAATATCCGGAACCATTCTGGATGATACAAAAAAACCAGCGCCCGGTGTTGTGATCAAGGTAAAAAATCTGTCGACGGGGTTTGCCACAGGTACAGTTACCGGAGATGATGGAAAGTATATACTAAGGCAGCTACCGCTTGGCGGGCCCTATACCCTCGAAGTCACCATGGTCGGTTTTAATCCTATTGTAAAAACAGGTCTTCAACTGAGCCTAGGCGATAATATCAAGCAAGACTATAACCTTTCAGAGAAATCCAATGAACTGTCTGAAATTACGATACAGGGAACCGGATTTTCCAATCGCAATGAACGCCTGGCAACATCCACATCAGTAACCGCCAAAGATATAAAGAGTCTTCCTACGCCCAATCGAAGCTTTTCCACCTTGGCTCAACTTTCACCATTGGTAGGTGGCGGCACCAATATTTTTGGTGGCAATGCCCGCAACAATGGCTTCACTATTGATGGTGTCAACGCGAAAGAAGCAAGTTTTGGAGAAGCCGGATCCTCCCCATTTACATTATCCATGGAGGCACTGCGCGAGTTTGAAGTGGTTTCCAACTCCTATGATGTTACAGAAGGAAGGGGTTCATTTGGATCCATTAAAGCGGTAACCAAGTCAGGAACCAACCAGTTTACAGGAAGCGCTCATGGATATTTCTGGGTGGACAAACTCGCTGCACAAAAAAACCTGATGAAACAGGAAATTATGGTGCAAAACAAGCAACAATTTGGATTCACACTGGGCGGTCCTATTATCAAGGACAAGCTACATTTTTTTGTAACCTATGATGCGGAAAGGCTAAAACAGCCATTTGACCTTTGGTCGAAAAGTACCACGCCCGGTATTGTTCAAAACAACCGGGGCGAGCAGGCCACTAAAGAAAACCTGGATCGTGCCATCAGTATTCTTCAGGAAAAATACGACGTTACCGACCGTCCGCAATACGGATTCTTTTCCCGAAAAAATCAATTAGACACTTTCTTTGGCAAACTGGACTGGCAGATTAACAACAAGCACAAACTTACGCTACGTACAATTCTTAACAACTATATTTCTCCCACCCAGAATAATAGTGATATCGGCAATTATGGTATATACGATGCCAGTTACGACTTCTACGACAAAGGAAACAACGCTATGCTTGCGCTGAGATCACAATTTAAACCGCATGTGTTAAACGAACTTAAAGTAGGCTATTACTTCAACGAACGGGGTAACAAAATTACAAGCGCAGAGCATCCGCAACTTTGGTTATCCATGCAGTCGGTGATCGACAATAAAAATGTAAATGCCACACTTGTGGGAAGATACAACCGCTGGACACCCGAGACACAGCGCAACAACATCTGGACGATTGTCAACGACACCTATGTTACCAAAGGCAAGTTCGATTTTGTATTCGGAACACAGAACACCATCACCGTTTCAAGCGGTATATACACACACGACATTAAAGGACGGTTTGATTTTAACAGCATTGATGCGCTGGATCGAATGGAGCCGGACCGGTACCGCCGCAAATTCCAAAACCCTGGCCAGGAGCTAAATGGTTTGCTCAGTACTACCATTATTGAAACCTCACTATACGCACAAGCTACAACCGAGATCTTCCCCCACGTGAAAACCTCACTGGGGCTTAGATACGATGCAGCATTCTTCACAAAAGCTCCCGACTACAATCCCCTACTGGAATCTGAACTGGGTTACAGAAATGACCGTAAACCGGTTGATTTGAACAACCTGCAACCCCGTTTGAACATCAACTGGGATATAAAAGGGCAAGGAAAAGACATCATCAGCATGGGCGCGGGATTATTTAACGGACAGTTTGTAACGCGTCCGTACATTTACTCACTCATTGACAATGGTATACGCTTCACGCAAATTGATATCAGTAAAGGTCAAAAAGATGAAGCAGGAAATGTGATTATCCTACCCAAGCCAGATTACGCCGCTTACGATAAAGACAAGAGTACCATTCCGGGCACAGCATATAGTAATGCTACACTGTATCCTTCCAAAGCCGCATCTGCCCAGGTGATACGATTCGTAGATAAAAACCTGCAACTTCCCAATACGTTCAAGGCGCATGTAAGCTATCACCGTTATATCAATCCGTGGTTTAGAGCTGGTATTTCAGTGTACTCCACCAAGACCTGGAACATGCTTTCCATGGAAAATGCGAATCTTCGAAAAGAAGCAGCCTTCACCCTCACTGGAGAAGGTGGGCGAGAAATATATACTCCGCTGGAAAAAATGGGTGCCAAAGCTGCTGTATTTGCCGATGCACGCATTTCCAATGATTTTTCTCAGGCCCTCATGTTTACAAACGGCTACAAAACCAGCTTCACAGGAGCTGTGGTGGACTTGGCGTTTCAACTTCCAAAAGAAGGTAAGCTTAACGTGAGTTATACCAGGGCCGTAGCCAAAGGCGCAGAGCGCTATAACAATGAAGACGACAGACGTTTTATCGGAAAAACCTATTTCGACAATTATGCATTTATTAACGGAGGTTATTCGCCGGACGACTTCCGCCACAAAGTATTTGTGAACCTGACTTCCCCAAATGTTGCGGGCTTCACGTTGGGTTTATTCTATACGGGTCTACAAAGAGGTCGGTTTAGCGCCGAGATGAGTAATGCCGATTACTCAGGTACAGACACCCGTCAGGGGGAACACTACGCAGCGTATATTTTTGATCCCAACGACCCATCTTTGGTGGCGCTGCAAGGGGAAACTTTTGCGAATGATTATAAAGCGATGTGGAACGCCGCAGAGCCTTGGGTTCGGGAATATCTTGAAAAAAACATTGGTAAATATGCCCAACCATTTGGCGGAATTTTGCCGTGGTCGAACCAATGGAATATCCGTCTGATGAAAGAAATAAAATTCTATAAAACCAACCGTTTACAGCTTTCCGTCGATGTTTTCAACTTTGCCAATTTGGTTAATAATTCAAAAGGGGGCTATACCAACATTATCAACTCACAAATGTATTCGGCCACTTCCTTTGACAAAGCAACCCAGCAATACAAATATCAGGTGAATAAAACCTTCGGAACTTCGCGTTATGAGGGAACGGGTTTTTCGACGATGATAGGCGTAAAATACTTATTCTGATTGAGATAGAAAAAATCAGAAAATGCATAGAGGATCAGGCCCGGTCAGGATTAAATACCCTAACCGGGTCTGATTATTTTACCTTTTCACGGCTACCATTATTCCCGTGGCCCAAAGCTGTTTGGTCAGGAATAAATCTGTTCTCGAATCCAGATATTTTTCCAGATCATTGGCTTTGACGTCATGCCCTTCGGGCCAGTTGGGCTGCGGCAACATATCGTCAATAATATACAGACCACCGGGATTTAGCATATTGAGAACTTCATCCAAAAGCAAATATTTACCATGCCAGGTATCCGCAAAGATATAGTCGTATTTTTCATTCAAATTGTTTTCTACCCAATCGGCCCCATCGGTTTCTACCAACGTCAACCGATCATCTGCCCCCAGAAACTGACCTGCGATGTCAAGAAACTGCCTTTCGTTATCAATCGACACTAACTTCGAACTTTTATCCATACCGTCTAAAATCCATGCAGTGGATAAACCTGTACCCGTTCCTAATTCCAGAAACCTACCACCTGGTTTACTGGCTGCAAGAGTTCTGAGCAACGAACAGGTGAGTACATCCGATGCCATTGTAAAACCTGACATTTTTGTAGCCTCGTCTATATACGGGTACGCAACAGGATAACCTTGATTGATTCCTTCTGTCATATATTTCCTTTAAAAATTTGATTCATTTTACCTGATTAGATGGATTAGATTCGAAGAGAAGACTCACGTATAATGAGTTCAGAGGGAAGCACAATGCTCTCATGCGCATAGTCGCCCGAAGCATTTAATTCACTCAAAAACAAGCGGGACGCCTCCATACCAATCTTTCTTCCCGGCCGGTTCACCGTCGTAAGCGAAGGAAAAGTGTAAGCCGAAATGGGCGAATTATCAAAACCAACCAGCCCCATATCCTGTGGAATACGCAACCCCTTGTCTTTTGCAACGCGCATAGCGCCAATGGCTACCTGATCGTTCACACCAAAAATAGCATCTGGTGGTGTTTCCATTTCGAGCAGGCGACGTGTGGGTAATATCGCACTTTCCACCTTAAAGTTTGTATTGATGATCAGTTCCTCACGTACCTCCATCCCATGTTTGATCAGGCAATCCTTGTAGCCTTTAAACCTTTGTTCCGAAACAGTAAGTCCGTTGGGACCTTTCAAATGTGCAATTTGTTTATAGCCCATTGTAATGAGGTGTTCCACAGCGGCAAAAGCCCCGTGATAATCGTCAACGGTGGCACGGCTCGTCTCAAAATCTTCATATTCCCGATCTATAAAAATAAGTGGCGTTTTTCGGCTGGCTACCTGCTCCAAATGCTCATAATAACCCGAGTCATACGTTTCCTGGGATACCGATAAAAATATACCTTCGGCACGGTTGGAAAGTAGCTTGGAGAGATACTCCTTTTCGAGCAAATAACTTTCGTTCGTTACACATATATTCAAGGTATAACCCATGGGTTGCAGCACATTATGAAGCCCTTCGATAACCGCCGTTTCATAATAATTACTGATTGTAGGTACCACCACGCCTAAGGTTGCAGTTTTTTTATTGAGCAAACTCAAAGACACTTCATTGCGCTGATAACCTACTTCCTTAGCATACTCCTGAATGTTTTTACGTGTATCCTCATTAATCGCAGGATGATCATTCAAAGCTCTTGATACCGTCGAAGGAGAACAGCGAAAGCGCTTGGCTATGTCTTTAATGGTAACCGGTCGAGACGAATTCATTTCTAGGATTTTATCAATTAAATATTATAAATTTTTTCAAACGTTTGCATTCAATATAAGTATATTTACATTTTGTACTTCATTAATACAATACTATTATTGTGCAAATGTAATGGAAACGACTGCAATGAGTGAACTACTAATAAAGCCAACACCAGATTCGAAAACCTATCACCACCTCACCAGTGCACAGGCAGGTTGGCGCTATTTAAACTTTGAAGCGAAAGTACTGGATCTTGGTGAACAAATAAGCATGAATACCGGAGCGTATGAGTATTGCATCGCATTATTGGGTGGAAATTTCAAGGTGGAAGCCAACGGGCAGATCTGGGAAACCATCAACGGTCGTAAAGATGTTTTCAGTGGGATTGGCCACGCAATGTATCTTTCGCGCAATACCCCGTTTACGCTCACGGCTCAGTCGCCACATACGGATATTGCCATTTGCTGGGTAGCTAGCGATGAGGATCATCCGCCAAGAATGAAACGCCCCGAAGAAGCCGCTATTGAATTTCGCGGAGGCGACAATGCCAATCGGCAAATCAACAGCTTACTTGAACCGGGCTTCGACTGCCATAAAATTGTTTGTGTAGAGGTATATACCCCATCAGGCAACTGGAGCTCCTTTCCTGCACACAAGCATGATGAGCGTAAAGTGGATGCTTCCGGAAATCTGATAGAAGCGAACCTGGAAGAAATATATTTCTATAAGATAGATAAACCGCAAGGTTACGCCATTCAGCAAGTTTATACCGAGGATAGATCTTTGGACGAAATTATACGCGTAAAAAATAATGAAGCAGTACTGGTTCCTCGGGGCTATCATCCCGTGGTGGCCGGCCATGGTTACAATGTGTACTATCTTAATTTTTTAGCGGGTAGCGATCAATCTTTGGCCAATACTTCCGACCCTGATCATGATTGGATCTATGGCTCCTGGAAGGGCTCCGATCCTCGATTACCCATTGTTACGGCTGAAATGAATGGATAAAACAATCCAGACAGATTCTTTGATACTATCTTATTCTATACCGGCCAAGGCCCTTTGCTAAAAGCCAATAGCTAAACCCATATGATTTCTAAAAAATACGATCTACTCACATTGGGCCGGTCATCGATCGACTTGTACTCTGCAAATGTGGGAAGTCCATTTGAAAAAATATCCGCATTTAATGCATTTGTAGGGGGGTGCCCTCTGAATATTGCAACAGGAGCTCAACGGCTTGGTGTCAAAACGGCAATATTAACAGGCATTGGAAATGACCAGGTAGGCAACTTCATCAAACACTTTCTGGATCAGGAGGGTATCGACACCCAATGGGTACCCACCATAGACGGTACGCGAAGTTCGGCGGTGGTATTGGGTATAGAACCGCCTGATAAATTTCCTTTGGTGTACTACCGTGAAAACTGTGCAGATATTAATCTGAATATTGATCAGGTGGCCGCTATTCCATTTGCTGACTTTAAGGCCGCCGCTTTTTCCGGAACCGCTTTTAGCAAAGACCCAAGTCGTACGGCTATGTTTTATGCATTGGAACTAGCGAAGAAGAATGGCGTCACTACCCTACTCGATATAGACTTCCGAGCCGACCAGTGGGACGACCCGCGCTCTTTCGGGATCACCCTGCGTGCAGCTCTCAGCAATTTCAAAATTGTTGTGGGAACAGAAGAAGAAATTCTTGCCACTTTCCTGACTGATAAGGAACAGTTGCTCATTAAACATCAACAAATATCCGCACCCGAAATTCGAGGCAATATCGACAATGCCATTCAGGAAATTATGCGCTCGGGCGTTGAAACCCTCGTGGTGAAACGAGGCAAAGAAGGCGCTTCCATTTTTCAACCTGGCAAAGATGAGGTAAAAGTGCCTGGATTTCCAGTGGAGGTATTAAATGTACTGGGGGCAGGCGACGCATTTTGTGCCGGTTTTTCATATGGCCTTCTAAACGATTGGGATTTATTTAAAAGCGTTCGGATGGGAAATGCTTGTGGAGCTATGATTGTCACGCGCGAAGGTTGCGCCAACTTTATGCCCACACATCAGGAAGTAATGGCATTTGTAGAAACGCGGGGAGGATTTTAGAAAGAAAACAAAGAAGTTGAGTTCGTTACCAGGGAATCAGCAGACTTCCATTTTAAGGCGGTAACATCCTAATATAAAAACACAGCATATGGAGAAATTAAAAAATTACATCAATGGCCAATGGGTAGATAGTACCTCGGATCAATTTATGAACGTGGTTAACCCGGCTAACCAGGAAGTATTGGCACAGGTACCTCACGGCAATGGCGAAGATGTTGCCCGCGCCGCGAGAGCAGCTCACGAGGGATTTCAGGAATGGCGAAGCACCCCTGTCTCTAAAAGAGTCCAATATCTTTTTAAATTAAAGACGCTTCTGGAAGATAACCTGGATGATATAGCTCGTACCATTAC
>CALGRQ010000518.1 GCA_937880795.1 uncultured Dyadobacter sp.
TTTTCTTTCCATTTTTTCTGGTCTTAAAGGTACGTTTAACTACCATATCGCAACGGATGGTTATTTTGTTGCGATACCCTCAAACTCACAATACATTTTCCTCAATAAAGCTTACAGGAGTCAGAATATTTCTATTCTTTCTCTCCAATTATCAAGGGCTTAGGGGTTTAAAAACAAAAACTTTCCCTATTTTGTGAAGGTATAATCGGACTTGGTTCATGTCACAGCCTTCAGCAAAAAGCGGTTTAATCAAGATTTTAGGTGTCGGCTTTGGGGTAGCCGTAACCGTGGGAGGAACGATCGGAACAGGTATATTACGCAAGCCGGGCCCGATAGCGGCGCAACTTGGCGAGCCTTGGCTCATTATGTCTCTCTGGGTTTTTGTGAGTATATATGCCTTTATGGGCACGTTGTGTACCATTGAGCTGGGTACTTCGGTACCCAAGGCAGGAGCCTGGTATGTTTATGCCCAGCGTGCTTTCGGGAATTATGCAGGCTTTGTCGTGGGTATAAATAGCTGGTTGGGAACCTGTTCGGCTCTTGGTTTTGGTGTTTATACCATGAGTGAATATCTGGCTCTGCTTATGCCTGTTTTGGTGGGTTATGAGTCGCTTGTAGCAATCGGAATTTTAATTCTGTTATCCGGAATACATTGGGTAGGATTAGCACTGGCGAGTAGTTTTCAGAACATTATGAGTGTTTTGAAAGGCGTTGGTTTGTTTGCGTTTGTGGTGGTTTGTTTCCTATATGGTCGGGATGTATCGCCGCAGGAGATTCAATTAACGACGAGTCGAATTGTAGAAGGAGGAAGTTGGATTGCCCCGGTGGTGTTTTCTTTACAGGCAATATTTTATACTTATGATGGTTGGCATACGGCAGCTTATTTTACAGAAGAAGACCGTGATCCCGCCAGAAATCTACCCAGATCCATGATAGGCGGTGTCCTCTTGATTATATTAATTTATTTGTTGTGTAACGTGGCTATTTTGTATGTGCTTCCGATGGACCAGCTGGTGCAATCAAAATTGGCAGCGGCCGATGCCATCGCATTAATTTTCGGTGCGGGTTCTGGAAAAATAGTTACTTTGTTCTTGATGATTTCTATTTTGGGGATTGTCAATGCCCAGTTGCTTTTTAATCCCAGGGTTTTGTATTCGATGAGCCGGGATGGATTGTTCTTAAAAAGTGCAACTAAAGTGAATCAGGGAGGAACACCCTCACAAGCGATGTTGATTACCTCTTGTATCGCTATTGCATTGATTTTGATCGGAAAGGAAGCTTGTGAAAAGCTGTCAGATATAGCGACTTTCTTTTTCGTTTTGGGTTATACATCCGGATTTGCATCGCTTTTGGCACTACGCAAAAGGGAGCCGGATCTTCACAGACCGTGGAAGGTACCGGCGTATCCGGTGTTACCCATACTGATGTTGATCTTGTCCATTGCCTTTTTGGTCAGTGCTATCGTACAAGATTTGGCAAGCAGCCAGTATGCACTTATATTTTTGGTATTGAGCTATCCGTTATATTTACTCGTGGCACGTATGAATCGCGTGTAACTTGTATGGAAGATCTAACCGCTATTGGCTGTTTGTACCCGGATTAAAATTTAAGAAGAATAAGCGTTGATGCCCTTTGAATAGGATTATATAAGGCTGAAACAGAACAAAAAATGATAACTTTACTGTTTAGTACGAAACGGCCGATTTGTCTCACTATCTGATTGGCAATAAGATAAATTATGAGGACAGAACTCTTTAAAATATTTCTGACTACCGGCATATTGCTTACCTCAGGGGTTGGTCAAATCGTTTATGGACAACACCAGGAAAATGAAAAGCAAATGGCCAACGTTGGGGGTATAGAACTTCAATTGGAGCAGGAGTCAATGGCGGCCGAAGGGATGAAGTTCATGATGCGAGAAGAGCCTGCCAAAGCATTGCCCCTATTTGAAAAACTGATAGCCAAAGCCCCGGATAAGAGCGCAGGGTATTATATGCTTTCTACGGCATTGTTGAAGTTGGAAAGAGCCGACGATGCAATTGTGGCTTCTAAAAAGGCCTATGAACTCGATAAGACCAATATTTTCTATGCGCAGCAATTGGCTGAGCTTTTGGCTAAAAAGAGAAAGTATGCGGAAGCAGCACAAATTTATGAAGTATTGGTAGCTAAGAATCCAGACAATATTCAATACGGGATTGAGTTAGCCGCAGTATATGTTTTTAATGATCAGTTTGACAAGGCAATTGTTACTTATGACCGTCTGGAGAAGTCTATTGGCATAACCGAAGAAATTACGCATCAGAAGCAACAACTTTATTTGCGTCAGAATAATCTGGAAAAGGCTTTACAGGAATCTAAAAAATTGATAGCGGCAGAACCAGGTGAAGTGAGCTATCGGATTGAAATGGCTGAAATGCTGATTGCCAACGACAGGTTGGTTGAAGCGGTGGCACCACTGGAAGAAGCCTTGAAAATTAATCCGGATGAAGCACAGGCGCACGTTATGCTCGCGGATATTTACCGGAGAAATGGTGATGTAGAGAAATGTAACCGGGAATTAAAATTGGTATTTGCTAATCCAAACCTGGAAGCAGAACCCAAAATACGTGTTTTAACGGGTTATTTGAAGATGTTGAAAAGTGATGCTGACGTGAACGATGCAGCACAATTGGCACGTCAGCTATATGAAACGCATCCGAGGGAGTCGAAGACCAACGTAATTTATGCTGATATGCTGATGCGAAGCGGTAAACGTGCAGAAGCCAGGGATATGTATGCGCGCGCCGCCAGGCTGGATGGGTCGGTTTATGAAATATGGGGAGCTGTATTGCAATTGGATGGAGAGCTGAACCAAGTGGATAGCATGTTGGTGCATTCAGAGTTAGCCCTGGAGTTATTTCCCAACCAGGGAATGCTTTGGTATTCCAATGGGACGGCACATCTGATGAAAAAGGATTACAATAAAGCCATATCTTCTTTTGAGGAAAGCTTAAAACTCATTACGGATAAGCCGGATATGATTCCATTCATACATGCGCAAATGGGCGATGCGTACAATGGTTTGGGAGATCATCCCAAGTCGGATGCTGCCTATGAGTTGGCTTTGAAAGCAAATCCCGATAATGACCATGTCTTGAATAATTACAGTTATTTTCTTTCGTTAAGGAAAGAAAAGCTGGATTTGGCGCTAAAAATGTCGGCTCGTTTGGTACAGATGCATGGAAATAACCCAACCTATCTGGATACACATGCATGGGTATTGTATATCATGAAAGATTACAAGAAAGCAAAAACATTTTTAGAAAAGGCCATGAGCAATGAATCCGCAGTAAGTGGAACGATCATTGAGCACTATGGAGATGTACTGTTTAAGTTAGGTGAGCGGGAAAACGCTGTTGCGCAATGGCGCAAAGCAAAAAAAATGGGAGAAACCACCGAACTTTTAGACAAGAAAATAGCAACGGGATCATTACATGAACAATAAAAATATGGTATGGTTTATGTCGCTTAGCTTATTTTGGCTAACGGCATGTCATAAAAACCGTATATCAAAAACAACAAATCAGACGGTTCTTGAAACAGCTTCTGTGATAGCAGATTCCTCTGTAAGCGATTCTACGGTTTTGGCTGAGGTTACGGAGCCGGTTAAAATCAATGAGGTTTCGTTTGACTACCTCACCGCAAAATCAAAGTTTTCGTTTCATGGAGCGAAACAGAATTTTGATAATACCAATATTAATATCCGGATGAAGAAGGATAGTTTGATTTGGATTTCGGTGACGGGTATAGGATTTGAAGTAGCAAGAGGACTTATTACACCTGATTCGATCGTGCTGATGGATAAGTTTCACAAACAGTACTATATATTCAAATATCCTGAGTTAAGCCGTAAATATGATTTCGAACTTAATTTTCCTTTGCTCCAGTCCATCATTGTAGGGAACCTACCCTACCCTCGTCAAAGTAATGATCAGATGGTGAAAGAAAATGAGTTTTTGGTATTGAATCAAACGGCCGGAAATATAGGAATCATGAACTATATTTCGACCGATAACTTGAAGTTATCGAACTTAAAAGCCGTTGAATCAGGCAAGGACAATACGTTTTCGTTGCAATATTCCGATTTTAGAACCGTAAGTGATTTGCTTTTTCCTTTCCTGAGTGAGGTAGTTTTAAATATAAAATCTAGCCAAAATCAGGTAGGTGCTGAGACCAAAATCACCTTAAAACATTCGAAGGTTGATCTTGTGGCAGAAAGCCCGGGTTTTCCATTCAGTATACCATCGGGCTACGAGCGGAAGATGTAAATCCATATTGTTTTTTAAATAATAGGGCAAAAGGTTAAGTCTGTTTAACTTTGCATGCCGTTCAGGTAATTTAGGTCGCAAGAAAAACATATATGCCCCTTAATAAATCGCACTATCGTCGTTTAATTTTAGTACTGGTATTCTCTTTGTGTACTGTTGTCGGTGCTTTTGCACAAAAGACGCGTGAACAATTAGAACGAGAAAAGTCTGAAAACCAAGGTAAGATCCGGGAGATTCAGAACATTCTAAAACAAACATCTTCTCAAAAGAATGTCAATTTGGGTCAGTTGAAGGCTCTTAACCAACAGATTAATACCTATAAGAAACAAATTGACCTGCTTTCTGATGACTTAGCTTTGCTGGATAAAGAACTGGGTGTGCTCCAAAAGAAGCAGGAGGAACTGGCGGCGAGCTTAGCCAAGGTGAAAACCGAATATGGCCATATGATTTATGAGGCTTCCAAAAGAAACGCCTATATGAATCAGCTGGTATTCCTGTTTTCTTCAGGTACTTTTAACCAGTTTGTGTTGCGCTATAAGTATTTAAAACAATATACCGAGGCTCGCCAGAATCAGGTGAAGGAAATGGAAGTTCTTGAGGCTAAAATGCGGGAGGAACGTCAACGAATTACATCGAAAAAGACACAGCAGAAGACGGTACTGGATACCCGCGTTTCCGAAAATACGAAATTGGAAGGCCTCAAAGTGAAACAAAATGAGGTTATACAAGAGTTGTCGCAGAAAGAAGTAGAGTTGAGGAAGCAAATAGCCGAAAACAAGCGTGCTACCGACTTGCTGGAAGCCAATATTCGCCGGATAGCAGAACGAGAAAGAAGGGAAAGGCTTGAACGTGAGCGTAAAGAGCGTGAAGAACGCGAAGCGAGACGCAGAGCGGAACGTGAGC
>CALGRQ010000519.1 GCA_937880795.1 uncultured Dyadobacter sp.
GCCACAATCTTTTCTGGAAGAGAGTAGCCGGTCATGCCCAACGCAAGATCCAGGATGTGTACGCCAAGGTCTATCAATGCACCGCCGCCTTGTATGGTTTTATTGGTGAAGTTACCCCAGCCCGGTATACCTCTTCTGCGTAGGTATGTTGCTTTTACATGATATACCTTGCCCAACTGTCCCTGCTCCTGAATCTTTTTTAATACCGTGTATTCTGCCACTTGCCTACGCTGAAAATTATAGGCTAATACCAGTCCCTTACTTTTGGCGAAATCCGCCATTTCGCGGGCTTCGGCAGCATTCATAGCTGGGGGCTTTTCACATAATACATGACAGCCGTTTTCCAACGCCTGCATGGTATAGGGGTAATGCAGGTTATTAGCCGTGCAATTGATAATTAGATTCGGCTTTTGTTCCTGATTGAACATTTCACCTGCGTTGTCATACGCAAAAGGTATACCGTGTTTATCAGCAAGAGCGCGGGCTTTATTTACGTCACGGCTGCATATGGCAATAATTTCAACCTGATCACCCAGGGCTTTTAACGCTGGAATGTGGTTTTGACCTGCAATATGACCGCCACCTATGATGGCTGCTTTATATAATGTCATGTTTAGAAAAATTAAGGAATGACAAAAATATTGAAACAATCGACAGTATTGCAAGCAAACAAAAATGCCCGGCTTTTATAGGCGCAGGCATTGCATGATAGTATATACTCCTTTATGAGACCATTATTCCGTTTTTTGATAACGATATCGAACAACGGGTTTGGCTATTTTATAGTTTGTAAAAGTTGAAGGAACATGGGTTGACGTACCCAGAGCATAATTTACTTCATTTTGGGTAGTGAATTTGAGAAATTTATAATTCGCCATGGTTGAAGACGTCCCAAGTGAATAATTGGACGTGTAATTGACGTATTGGGCTTCCGCTGCCTTTTGTACGTTATTTTCGCTTGGGCTGGTTATTGGCTGAGTTGGACTTCTATATCCTTGCTTGTTCTCCTGATCCTTTGGGTCGGCTTCAATTTGAAACTTTATAGGGATGATATACTCAGAGGATACCGCCTCATTATTTTGTATAGCAGGATTCCATTTAGGCATGTTCGATACCACACGGGTAGCCTCATCGTCCAGTCCAAAACCCAAGCCCTTTATAACGGTTGGTTTCCTGACCACACCATATTGATTTACGACGAAAGATATAATGATGGTTCCCGTCATATTGACACGGCTAGCCTCGGATGGATATCTAATATTCTTAGCCAAATAGCGCATCATCTCATCCTCGCCACCGGGGAATTCAGCCTTTTTTTCTACGATTTGGAAATTGTCGTTCACCTGATCTGAATCCTTAGTTTCTTCAGGAGAGTACTTGCGTGCACTGGTGCCATAGCCTACTACTACCAACTCCTTCAATATATTTTCTACTGGTTCAAGTGTAATCGCATAATCTGTTTTCATTTTATCAACAGGTAGCTCTATCGAACGGAACGACACATGGCTGATTACCAAAGTGCTGTTTACGGGAACATTTTTGAGTTCAAAGCTGCCATTATAACTGGACGAAGTTCCCAGATGGGTGTTCTTAACAACTACGGTCACTTTTGACAAAGAGAATCCTTTTTGATCTTTAATTCTGCCCTTAACGGTAATGGTTTCGTCAGAATTTACCGGCGTTTTATTCACCACAGTTGCTGGAATTAAGTCCTGAAATGGAGTTGGGTTATCGGTCGAAGCAGGTTCGGGTAATGCTGATACCTGAGAGGGAAGGTGCAAACGTTCTCGTGCGGCAGTTAGCCCTATAACCAATAGAAGTACAGGGACGATAACGAGGTACTTTCCAAGCAACCAGCGTGATGTGCGATTTTTATAGATCATTTTAACGCGTGATTTTAGTAGTGAACGATTGAAAAAATGATTGGTAAGCGATTGAATGGGAGCATTGAGTGCGTAGGAAACGAGAAAAGTAGTGTAACGTTCTTTGTTTGGTGCTTGCTCGTCTGCCAGATATTCGTGAATTTCTTGCAATGATTTTTTATACAACCAAAGGATTGGGTTAAACCAGAATGCGATTTTGAGCAATTCTATCAGGATGATATCCAGGCTATGGCACTGGCGAATGTGAACCCTCTCGTGGCACAGGATGGTATCGAGGTTGTGATTGTAGTCCTGGTGACTTACAATAAGCCATCTGAAAAATGAAAATGAGCCGGTGAAAGATTGCGTTTTAGATAATAGCACAAGTGTGTAATCATCAAAATCATACTTTTCATTGTTTTCTATAATCCTGCTCAATTTGGTAATGCCATTGAAAAATCTGTAAACCATGAAACTTACTCCGGCCACGTATACCATCAATAGGCATGGTATCCATGGGAAAGATGTTTCAGGTGCTGGCTGCGCTGTAATGATAATCTCGGGTGTGGAAGCCATTATGTAAGTAACCTGAGGTAATGCAGGTACTTCGGTTTCCGGGAACGAAATAGCGGGAATAACAAAGGACAGAAGGAGGGTAACAAGCAGATAAAGCCGGTTGCCACGGAAGAAGGTATGTTGACTGAAAAATAGCCAATAGCAGCTGAAAAATAGAATCCAGCAGATATTTACCTTTCCAAAATAGATCAGCGTTTCCATATAGGACAAATGATGATGAATCTCAATGGTTAATTTTTAAAATCTGAAAGAGATGGTTTCTTGGTGGTGATCAATAGGACGCCGTTAACACCTTTTGTTCCATATATGGAGGTGGCTGAATGGTCTTTTAAAACAGATACGGACTCAATACGATTAGGGGCAATTTTCGATAGGATCTCTTTGGATTCTGAATTTTTAAGTTCGTTACCATCTAGTACAACGAGAGGCATCTTTGCCAAAGAGATTCCCGCGTTTTCATTCCTGATGTTCAAGCCGGGTTGACGAAATAAGGCGCCATCCGAATTTAGTGCTGAGGCGGATACCGTCCGAGCGCTGGTTAAATCATTTTCACGATTGGCACCCACCGCGTTTTCAATGGTGGTAGCCAAACCATATGATTTGCCTTTCTGATCTTCTGATTCAATCGGATATAAATGTCCTTGTCGTTTGTCATCTTCAATCTGAAAATGAATTGGCAAATTGTATTTCACACTTACCGCTTTTCCGTCTTGCATGCCCGGATTCCACTTTGGGAATGACTTAACAACTCTTACTGCTTCTGCATCGCAGCCAAAGCCGATTCCTTTGAGTACCTGTATGTCTTGTATAAGACCTTTTTCAGTTACAGTAAACGACAGGAATACACGTCCGCTTACACTGGCTCTTGTTGCAGCTGAGGGATATATAATGTTGTCTCCTAAAAACTTATACATTGCTTTATTACCGCCAGGGAATTGTGGTTGTTTTTCAACGACGGTATATACTTTTTCTTGGGTTTCGTTCAATTCCAGTGTTTTGATCTTAATTTCGGGTATTAAGGTTGGATCCGTTTCCGTAATTGTATCCCGGTAGGCGTTGGGCATCTTCGCATCTGGTGCATTTGTAGGAGCAGATTCTTCAATTGCAGTCTGGTCTAGATTTCCAGTCGGTGCAAGCGCAATTACATGTCCGGAAATACCATTTAGAGGTCTCAACTGTGTCGAGAAACCGGGGAAACTAATTGATAGCGAACTATAAGCCGGTGCGTTGATCACAAAGCGCCCATCCTTATCGGTAGTTGTTCCGAGCTCCTTACCTTCCACGACTACGTTTACGCCGGGAATAGCTAATTTATCAGCCGAGCTGGTAATCCAGCCTTCCACCTCAATGGTTTTGGTGGAATCCATTTCCTGACCCGGAAGACCAGCTGTATTGTCTGTAAAATTCTTTTTAATTCGCTCGCAACCGGCAATAAGCAATGCTATTGCACCAATAATACCGAAAGAAAGGATATAGGATGACCGTAACCATTTTGAAGAACGGTTCTTGTAGATCATTTGAATGCGACTTTTTAGCTGTGACGGCTTAAAAAAGTGATTGGTTAATGCGGCAATAGGTGTATTGAGCGCATAGGAGACAAGAAAATTGGCATAGTGTTCTCGGTTTGGAGCGGCTTCGTCTGCCAGATATTCGTGTACCTCCTGCAAGGCATTTTTATACAGGATCAATATAGGATTGAACCAGAAGAGAATTCTTAATATTTCAACAAAAAGAATGTCAAAACTATGGCCCTGAGACGTATGCACCATTTCATGCCTCAGTATGGCATCAAAATGGTTTTCGTAATCGTTGCGGTTGACAACGATCCATTTCAGGAATGAAAATGAACCAACTTCATTCGAATTAATTAATACAACTTTACAGTCTTCCAGCTCAATCAATTCTCCGTCCCGAATGAAACCTTTAAGCTGACGAATGTTACCGTACATTTCATAAAATCGACGTAGAACGGCTAACAGATAAAACAAAATGAACGCATTGGTCCAGGTGAGGATAGAAACTTCTTCTGGTTGCTCATATGTAATGGAAAATGCAGCAGCATTCACTTCGTACATAACAGGTATTTCGGGTGCAGCTTCCGGATAAATGACAAAGGGCAACGCAAAGGAAACCAACAAGGCACTGATCAGGTATATGCGATTCCAGACGAAAAATGTCTGTTGCCTGAGAAACAGCTGGTAGCAGGCGTAGAATAACACCCAGTACAAGCTCACTTTACCAATATATATGAGCGTTTCCATAGCTAATAGAGAATTATTGTTCTGTTTTGTGGTCGTTGATCAACTTCATGATTTCGTCAAGATCTTTCGTTTTTAAATCATTTTCTTTTACAAAAAATGAAACCAGGTTCGGTAGCGAGTTATCAAAGTAATTGACCATCAGGTTTTTCATTTCAAACTTCTTATACTCTTCTTCGGTAATGAGCGGGTAGTACTCGTGCGTTTTACCGTAAGCGTTGTAACCAACCACTTCTTTCTTTTCCAGAATACGTATGATGGTCGAAACGGTATTATACGCCGGTTTTGGTTCGGGCATCTCGGCGAGTATGTCTTTTACAAACCCCTTTTTTAAAGTCCATAAAATTCTCATGATATCTTCCTCGGCCCGTGTTAATGTTCTAATTTCCATATTGTAGCAATATTATTGTATTTATCAAAGATCTAAATTTAATAATCAAAGTTAAGACTATTTTATTAGTTTCAAAACTATTTTATTAGTTATATGTTTTTATGAATAAAAAAAGCAGCAGGAACAAATCCCTGCTGCTTTGAATGTATTTATTGAGATCGTATTATTCTACAATGCTCAATTTAACTGTATTGGTTTTGCGGTGTTTTGAAACCGGCATGCTCAGGGTGTTGATAAACACATCTCCTTTTTGCAATTCACCTTTTTCAAGAAGGAACAATTTGATGTCCTCGATCAGATCGTCAGTAGATACACCTTGATCGCGGTCGTAGTAAAAAACTTTTGTTCCCCAATAAAGAGCCAATTGGTTCATTAACACCTTATTGGATGTGAAAATAAGTAAGCCTGCTTTTGGGCGGTGGTGCGACAAGCGGAAAGAAGTATAGCCAGATCTGGTTATACCAATAATGGCCGCAGCATGGGTGTCACGAGCCAAACGGCAAGCGCTCATAACCACGTTGTCGTTCAATTTATTCTCACCAGGAGTTTCATTTACAAATGCGTGGTATTTAAAATACACACTATCTGTAGATGTTTCGATTTTCTCGATGGTGCGCGTCATGCTTTCAACCGCCAAAACGGGATATTTTCCGGAAGCTGTTTCGGCACTAAGCATTACCGCATCAGCACCGTCAAGTACCGAGTTGGCAACGTCACTAAGCTCCGCACGTGTAGCGCGTGGGCTTTCAATCATACTTTCAAGCATCTGCGTAGCAACAATAACAGGTTTTCCTGCTTTGTTACATTTTTCAACGATCATTTTCTGGATCATTGGAACATCTTCTGCTGGAAGCTCAACGCCGAGGTCACCACGTGCTACCATGATAGCATCTGTTGCAGCGATGATCTCATCAATATTTTCAATGGCCTCTGGCTTTTCAATTTTAGCAATCAAACGTGCCGATTTACCTTTGTTGGCAATGTATTCTTTCACTTTAAGAACTTCGGATGCTGTTCTTACGAATGAAAGGGCAACCCATTCTACATCATGCTCAAGACCGAAATCTAGATCTTCATAGTCTTTAGCTGTAACCGAAGGCATGGATACACGGGTATTTGGCAAGTTTACCCCTTTTTTAGATTTAAGGTAACCACCGTAAATAACTTCAGTAATTACATCAGAACCATCGATTCCTGTAACAAGTACTTCCAATTTACCATCATCCATCAATACACGGTCACCGATTTTTACATCGTTGTACATTCCGTCATATGGGGTACTTACTTTTTCGGCAGTACCCAATACTTCTGTATTGGAAAGGATTAGTTTTTTTCCAGCCTCGATTAAAACGCCATCTTTTTCAGCAACCAGGCCTATGCGAATTTTTGGCCCTTGCAAATCTTGTAGAACGGCAAGGTTATATCCAAACTCTTCATTGATTTCACGAATGGTATTCAGTCTCGCTAAATGATCGGCATGTGTGCCATGAGAGAAATTTAGGCGAAATACGTTAACTCCGGCTTTTGCCAACGCAAGAAGCATTTCTTTTGATTCAGAGGTAGGACCGACGGTAGCAACGATTTTAGTTTTCTTTGAAGACATAGATTAATTAGCAGTATGGAATGAAATAACTTATATACAGTCCACGTCGATGACGATATGGATACTTTTCAACGTTTTATCGGTGAGTACATCTATCACTTTTTCTTGTATAAATGACTTTGCCGCCTTAAAATTAATCTTTTCTCGTTCAAGTTTAATGAGAATGTCGAACAAAAACTGATTTCTTACTCTTTCGACCAGTGGAGGTTGGGGGCCAAGCACCCTTCCCGTTCCCAAATTTGCCGTCAGTTTTGAGGTTAATAGTTCAGCTGCACGTTTTGAAACGGTGGCATCTAAATGTTTTACCGTAATTTTTATAAGGCGGGTATAAGGGGGATAATGAAATTTTTCACGCTCGGGTAATTCGGCCCAAAACATCCCTTTATAGTCACCGGTTACAACACGTTCTAATAGTTTTTGGCTAGGATTGGCGGTTTGTATTAACACCTTGCCCGGTTTATTGGCTCTTCGGCCTGCACGTCCACTCACTTGGGTTAGCATTTGAAAAGCTCTTTCGGAGGCGCGAAACTCCGGGAAATGAATCATCCGGTCCGCATCAAAAATCCCCACAACACTCACATTATCAAAGTCTAGTCCCTTGGTAACCATTTGGGTTCCAACGATTATATCAATGCCACCTTCTTCAAATTCCTGAATTATTTGTTGATAGGCATTCTTGGCCCGGGTAGTGTCCAGGTCCATGCGTTGTACCCGTGCTGAGGGAAACATTAGACCGAGTTCTTCCTCAATCTTTTCGGTCCCAAATCCCATGGTCTTTACTTTCGGAGATCCGCAGGTTGGACAAGTTCGTGGCACTTCTTCTTTATGTCCACAATAATGACAGCGTAGCTCGCCCACCCGCATATGGTAAGTGAGACTTACATCACAATTGGCACATTCAGATATCCAGTTACATTCTTCGCATTGCAGGTAAGGTGAATAACCACGTCGGTTCTGAAATAGAATGGTTTGTTCTTTGTTTTTTAAGTTGAAATCGATGTTTTCTATCAAAACCGACGAAAATTCATTCTTCATCTTTCTCGATTTCTTTTCTTTCTTGATATCAATCAGCTCGAAAGTAGGCAATGCAGCATTCCCATATCTTTCAAGCATCTCTACCAGTCCATATCTACCATTTTGGGCGTGAAAATAACTTTCAAGAGAAGGTGTGGCAGAGCCCAGCAATACTTTGCCTTTGTGCATATAGGCCATCATGATGGCCACATCCCGGGCATTATAGCGTGGTGCGGGGTCGTGGGGTTTGTACGATGCTTCGTGCTCTTCATCTACAATAATGAGCCCGAGGTTGTCGAAAGGCAAAAATACCGATGAACGTACGCCCACTACAAACTGAAATTTTCCGTCCAGTATGCCTTTCCAAACCTCTACACGTTCGTTGTCCGAAAACTTGGAATGATATATACCCATTACGTCGCCGAAAACTTTTCGCAACCGAATCACAATCTGGGTGGTAAGTGCAATTTCTGATCAAGCAGGCGCTGGAAAGCGGCTCGC
>CALGRQ010000520.1 GCA_937880795.1 uncultured Dyadobacter sp.
TATTGGTTTGCTGCCACAGGGAGTTTTGCAGATACGTAGCTGTACTTAGGTGACTTTTATAGGAGCGAGAAAGGAATACGTCCTGAATATTGAAGGAAACAGTTGCTTTTTTCTCCAATAAATCCTTTCTAATCCCCATATTGGCAATGAATACACCATCACGCGAGCCTTGTGCAACCGCTCTTGGACCCTCATAATTGATATATGCCGAAGCTCTAAAATCCATGGGTAGCTTAATGAATGCATTGAGGTTACCAGAATAACTCCACGTCCGGTTGTCTATTTGAGCCATTTGAGAAACGACCTCTGTTCTAAAGAAACGGCCACTTCCATTTATTTTTAAAATTTCCCAAATCGTTTTGGAGAAATCGGTTTCAAGGCCATAAGACAATTCCCGTCCTACGTTGTCATAGCGACTCAGGGCTATCCCATTTTCGTCGATGGTTTTAATTCGGGTAATGGCATTGTTAGAGTAATCCATGAAGAGAGACGGTCCCCAACCGCCGGAAGCTTCGTAATTGGAATAAGCCAGTTCAGCTTTATGGGTAAATTCAGGCTTTAAATTCGGATTACCGGTTTGAATATTTCTAGGGTCAGAAACATCCGTAAATGGGTTGAGCCAGTCAGCTTCGGGTCTCTGTACTCGTCTACTGTAGTTTAGTTTTAGCTGAGATACATCGTTGAACTTACGGGTAAGTGCAAGCGAAGGAACAACGGTTAGGAAATGAACTCCAAACTGTCTGTTGATGCTTACCTGATTGATGTCTTGATTATAGTCGGTAAGACGCAGCCCGGCGCGTATTCCCCACATCCCGGTTTTTTGGCTGAATGTCTTAAAGCCGGTATAGGTTTGATCCTTGTATGCGAAAATATTGCTAATCGCTGAGCTAAACTCATACTGCTGTGTTTCCCGGTTCAAATTATAAAAACCGTTAATATTGTCCGACTGATTGATGCGTGACCGAACCCCCACTTCCAGGGTCGCCTTGGAGGTGATAGGCCAGGTATAGTCGGAGTTAAGAAATAATGATTTCCTGTTATTGTCCCGTAGATTTTTTTGGTGTCTGTCTAAGCTATCAATATTACTTTCCTGATCAAAAAAGGAATTGTTTGCCGATTCGCCTATTGAATAATTGGCAGTGAAGGAGAATTGCTGATTTTCCTTGTCAAATTTCTTTCGGTAGTCAATACTCATGTTCATGCTTTCACCGTTACCCTTACCCGTGTTTAGCCTGGTGAAAGCTTCCTTCATATCGCCATTCTCGAATCGGGTTTCGTTCAACAAATCGCTATTGCTACCGCTTTTATTCCGGGAATAGTTGATTCCCATTTCAAGCGTATTTTTTTTGTTGAAGTCATAGTTCACACCCACTCTTCCAAATAGGTTTTTGTTATCATTACCCCCAGTTCCTATTTGTTGAAGAAATGTAGGTGTTTCAGAAACGAAGTTTTCACGGTCGAGTGATCTCTTCCAATATCTGTTAGACTCTTGGCCGCTGATGGATGACGTTAAACCGAATTTCCCAGCCTTGTAATTGATATTTCCGGAAGCACTATTGTTGCGCTTATTTCCCAAACTAAGTCTGGCTCCGCCATTGGTCCCCCGAATTTTTACCTTCTTGGTAATGATGTCTATCACACCCGATGCACCTTCTCCCTCGTATTTGGCCGAAGGGGTTGTAATTACTTCAATCTTTTCGATCAGGTTGGCGGGGAATGATTGCAAAATGGTTGGCAAATCGTTTCCATACAGGTTAGAAGGCTTTCCGTCAATCAGTACCACCACATTCCCCTTTCCACGCAATTGCGGATTCCCATTTTCGTCCAGGGATACTGCCGGGAGTTTTTCGAGGAGCTCGCTGGCACTATTGCTTGACGCAAGCAAGTCTTGTCCAATATTGACCACTTTCTTGTCAATATCGTCTACAATCATTGTTTTCTCAGCTGTTACAGTAACCTCATTCAGCTTTTGTGCACTCGTTTCCATGGTTAAGATACCGAGGTCGGTCACGTTTGCTTCTGTGGCGACACTCACTTTGGGTACGTATAGTGTTTGGTAGCCTATATTCGTAACCCGTATGATGTAATTACCCGGCTTCACATTTACAATTTCGAAGACGCCGTCCAGGTCGGCTACACTTCCTAGAACAAGCGAAGAATCTTTACTGGCTAGTAATGCAACAGTGGCAAAGCTAACCCCAGCATTACTGGGCGCCTCAACGACTTTTCCAATTAGTTTACCCGCCACGAAGCGGTTGTTAGGGGTGGGAGAATCACCAGCTGTTAAGGAATGACCCATTAGAAACAGCAAAGCAAGTGGAATAAGAAAAGGTTTACTTCTCACGATCAGGATTCAGGTTATGTTAGGAATGATGGCAGGGAACCGAAAGCAAGGTTTTGTTTAGAAAAGCTTTCCTTGCCGGCATAGATTATGATTTTACCATTATGAAGCTTAAACGAGTATTTGGTGCAAAATAATACATAATATTTTACAGGAATAAATAAATGCCATATTTTATATTGGTTCTTATTAAGTATTTGAGGTATGTAACCAAAGTTTATACTATTGGTGATATCATTATTCCAGTTTAGAGCATATAGAATATCGACAAGATCTTCCAGAATCTGTAATATTTAAATGAGGTACTTTGGGAAGGAGAAATCAGGCAGTCCTAAGTTGCTTCACCATGATAGCCACCTATCAAAAATAAAATAGCAATATCGACCCATCCCTTTCTACAAACCTTCTATTTTTGCAAAATGTATAAAAATCTTGTCGCACCCATTCTTTTTCTTTTTGACGCAGAACGAGTTCATTACTTTGTTTGTGAGGTACTACATATTGCGTTCAAAATTCCGTTTGTTCCTCGTATACTTCGTTGGATGTACACCTATGAGCACCCCGAACTGGTGCAGGAGGTAGCTGGTTTGCGTTTTCGCAATCCGGTCGGACTTGCCGCGGGATTTGATAAAAATGCGGAGATGGTTGATCAACTAGAAGCTCTTGGTTTCGGCTTTATTGAGCTCGGAACGTTAACCCCAAAAGCACAACCAGGAAATCCACAACCTCGTTTATTCAGGCTTAAAGAGGATAAAGCACTGATTAACCGCATGGGCTTTAACAACAAGGGTGTTGAAGTGGCGGCATCCAAACTGCGTTCGCGAAAATCGAAGATTCTGGTGGGTGGAAACATCGGAAAAAATAAAGATACCCCCAACGAGCAAGCTCTGAGCGATTATCTGATCTGCTTCCGTGAATTGTTTGATGTGGTTGATTACTTTGTAGTAAATGTAAGTTCACCTAATACGCCAGGTTTGAGAGCGCTTCAAGAAAAAGAACCGCTTACCGAACTCCTGGGTGAATTGCAAAAACGAAATAAGGAGCGTGCCACGCCAAAACCAATATTCCTGAAAATTGCACCAGACTTGACGGATAGTCAATTGGATGATATCATTGAAATTGTCAAGAATAGCGGTATAGCCGGTGTTATAGCGACTAATACTACCATAAGCCGCGAAAATTTAAATACTCCGTCAGCGCGAATTGCGGAAATAGGAGCGGGCGGTTTAAGTGGTGAGCCTCTTGTACACCGTGCGACGGAAGTTATTCGTTACCTTTGTGAACAATCTGGTAATGCGTTTCCTGTGATTGGTGTAGGAGGGATTTCCTCTCCCGAACATGCACTTGAAAAACGCAAGGCGGGAGCCAGCCTGATTCAGTTGTACACCGGCTTTATTTATGAAGGACCAGGATTGGCAAGCAGAATATGCAAAGCAATGGTGTCTCGGTAAGCCGTAATTTAATATTGCAAATTCCACTTCACACATTACTAGCTTAATAATAGATGGCAGTTAATAAACCCCGGGGAAATACACGGAGACAGAAAGAAGAAGAGAATGCCACGGGTTCCCGATTCCGTTTCTCGGTGGATTGGCAAAGTGTATTTTCAAGTCCAAAGGGTACTCTGGCCTGGGGTATCTTTTTTATTGTTCTTGGTGTCATCATGGAGGTAGCGTTTATCTCCCACATTTTTTCAGGTATCACCGACCAAAGCGTTGTGGATGGGCTTGGCAACGAATCTATTCGAGATGCCGGGCGCCAAACCAGAAATGTGTTAGGGGTACTGGGGGCAACCATATCGCACATATTTGTATATCGCTGGTTTGGCTTGGCGGCTATTTTTTTGCCGATTGTCTCTGTTTTAGGAGGCTGGAAAATTGCCTTCGGAAAAGAGCCGTACTCCCTGAGCCGGATCACAAAAGAAGTGGTCTTTTTTGCGCTTTGGGGTAGTGTTATGATGGGCTATGTGGTGCTGATGAGTAACCAGGAAAGCAACTTGAGTTTTCTTTCCGGAGGTTTTGGCTATATGGTCAATGTGATCCTGTTCGACTGGCTTAAGTGGGGTAGTATCATTCCCATACTTTTTGCACTCTTCCTTTTTGCCGTATACTTCTATGATTTCAGAGATGTGCTGGAAAATTGGCAAGCCAAAAATGATAAAGCGGATATTCTGACCGACTCGCCAGAGGTTGAAACGGAAGAACCTTTGGTTGCTGAGGAACCCGTGGTTGAGAAGATCGTTGAAGAACCAAAATATGTATCTGTCGTAGACGATACCTACGATGATGTGGAGGAAGAAGTTAAAGAAGACGAAGTTGTTACGGAGGAAGTACCGGAGGAGTCTGTCGTTAACGAAACCGAGGAATTAGTAGAAACAGAAGTTCAGGAAGAGGAGGCCATAGAATTGGAGGTTGAACCAATGGTGATGCCGCTGATACCTCCGAGGCCGGCTGTTCCCGGGGAGTTGACTTTGGAAGTGGAAGAGAATGTCATTACCGAAACGGAAGAGTTTGTTCAGGATGAAGATGTAAATGCATCTATTCTTAGAGAATTTGGACAGTACGATCCTACGCTTGACTTACCGTCTTACCGTTTCCCTGACGTGAACCTCATGAACGAGGTCGTTGAAAATGCGTATGAGAAAGTGTCTCATGACGAGTTGGAAGGAAATAAAAAGCGTATCGTTGAAACGCTGGGAAGCTACGGAATTAACATATCCAAAATTAAAGCGACCATTGGACCCACAGTAACGCTATATGAAATTATTCCGGAAGCGGGTGTTAGAATTTCAAAAATTAAAAACCTGGAAGGTGATATTGCATTAAGCCTTGCTGCCTTGGGTATACGTATCATCGCGCCCATGCCAGGACGTGGGACGATTGGTATAGAGGTTCCGAATAAAAATCGAGAAACCGTATTTATTCGCTCGGTACTGTCTAATGAAAGATTCCAGAAGTCGACTTACGATCTTCCTGTAATTTTGGGTAAAACCATTTCCAACGAAATTCACATTGCGGATTTGGCCAAGATGCCTCACTTGCTCATGGCGGGTGCGACCGGACAAGGTAAGTCAGTAGGTTTGAACGTTATTCTTGCCTCTTTAATTTATAAGAAGCACCCGGCCGAACTGAAATTTGTACTGGTTGATCCAAAGAAGGTGGAGCTTACGCTTTTCAATAAGTTGGAAAGACACTTTCTTGCGAAATTACCTAATTCAGGAGAGGCCATTATTACCGATACAAAGAAGGTTATTTTTACCCTTAACTCGTTGTGTATAGAAATGGATTCCCGTTACGACTTGCTCAAAGAAGCAGCGGTTCGGAACCTGAAAGAATATAATTCCAAATTTGCACAACGTCGTTTAAGCCCTGAGAAAGGGCATCGTTTCCTTCCATATATTGTATTGGTTATTGATGAGCTTGCCGATTTGATGATGACGGCGGGTAAAGAAGTGGAAACACCTATTGCGCGTTTGGCGCAGCTTGCGCGTGCGGTGGGTATACACTTGGTAGTAGCTACCCAGCGACCGTCGGTGAAGGTTATTACGGGGCTTATCAAAGCCAACTTCCCGGCCCGTTTATCGTTCCGGGTTACATCCAGTATAGACTCCCGTACCATTCTTGATGCCGGAGGAGCCGAACAGCTCGTTGGACAGGGAGATATGTTGTTGTCGATCAATAGTGAGGTAATACGTTTGCAGTGTCCGTTTATTGATACACGTGAAATTGAGGATGTTTGCGATTTTATTGGTTCGCAAAGAGGTTATGCAGAGGCCTATGCGCTTCCTGAATACGAAGGGGAAGACGGTGCGGAAGGTAAAAGTGAAGTTAATGTGGAGGATTTTGATGGACTGCTTCCCGAGGCAGCTCGCTTAATTGTTACACATCAACAAGGAAGCACGTCATTAATTCAGCGTAAAATGAAGTTGGGTTACAACCGTGCCGGACGGATTATGGACCAATTGGAATCTATTGGTGTAGTAGGACCTTTTACGGGTAGCAAGGCCAGAGATGTAATGTTTATGGATCTAAGTGGCCTTGAAGAGCATTTGCGTGTTATGGGCATCAACTAATGCCCGTTTCTAATCATTCACCTTTATAGATTGCGTGTTACATTAAACCAATCCTGAGAAGATTGGTCAAAGTGCTGTGAGTATAATTTTAAGCCCTATATATTATCCGATTGACATCAATTAATTCATTATGAAAAAAGTTAAAGCCTCGTTATTCTTATTGTTTTTTTCTGCCCTGTTTATTTGTACATCTACTGATTTGATGGCTCAGGGAGATAAAAAATCGACTGCCATATTGGATGCAATGAGCGCTAAATATCAAAAAGTGAAATCGTTTAAAGCGCTATTTACTTATGCACCAGAGGGTGGCAAGGCACTCAAAGGAGATGTTACCGTGAAAGGAACCAAGTTTCGCCTGAAAATGGCCGGTCAAGAAATATACAATGATGGCAAATTAATGGCAACCTATATCAAGGAAACCAACGAAGTAAATTTGCAGGATTTCGATCCAACGGCAACAGGAGACCTGGACCCAACGAAGATTTATTCGGCTTATAAGAAAGGCTTTAAATATGCTTTTTTGGAAGAGAAAAAGGTAGGAACTCAGGTGGTTGAAGTTGTTGAGTTGACTCCAACTAACAAAAATGGCCAGGTTTCTAAGGTTCAGATTCAAGTGAACAAGGGAGATAAGTCAATTAATAACTGGAAGATTTTCCAAAAAAGCGGTGAAAAAGTGACCTATAAACTGGATAAATTTCAACCAGATGTTACGGTTGCTGATGCATTCTTTAATTTCGATGCCAAGCAGTATCCGGGCGTAGAAGTGATTGATTTACGGTAAAAGCATATTTGCTTTATTATAGAGATGAGAGTTCTTGCCAAAAGCAGGAACTCTTTTTTATACTTTAGTAAACAAAATTAATATACGAGTCAGGCAGGTTTTTCTGGCGATATATATGATAAAGTAAAGACGTCGTCATGGAAGCACATATTTAGGTAATTTTAGTTACCAAAAATTGGTAACTTTACATAAAACAGCATCGTAATGGGAAAAAACACCTCGATATCAATTGGCCAGCATTTTGATTCATTTATTCAAAATCAAATAGATACTGGCCGGTATGCTTCAACAAGTGAAGTGGTGCGGGCAGGGCTGCGCCTGTTAGAAGAAGAAGAACGGAAACTCAAAGTATTAAGACAAGCCCTTATTGATGGGGAAGAGAGCGGCTGGGTAGAAAACTTCAATTCAGGGGATTTTAAGGCTAAATTGAGAAAGAATATTGTAGCCAATGAGTAATTATAAACTTACAAATCTGGCTGAACAAGATCTCATAAAGATCTGGGATTACACAGTAAATGAATGGTCCGTAAATCAGGCAGAGAAATATATCGATGGCCTTATTTCCAGTTTTGAAGGGCTTGGAGAAGGGAAAGTAAAGGCTAAAAATGTATCTTCGGTCCGCATGGGATATAAAAAAGCGCTATATGGAAAGCACTATATATTCTTCCGTATTTCACCTGACGACATTGTTGAAATTATTAGGGTTCTTCACATTAGTATGGATGTCGAACGCCATCTTTAAAATGCAATAGAGTTCTCAGAAATGTTTATGAACTTTAAATGCAAGGCTATAATCCCAAAAAGGAATTAGTATTTTCTTCGTCATTGACTGTATATGTATATCGTCATTAAAAATAAATAACCCGCTGAGAAACAGGCCTCAACGGGTTATTTATTTCCCTTGTCAAATATGTTGGAAGAAGGGGCTACATGGTTATGATAGCTTACTTCTTCTCCATTGCCAATTTCAAGGCTTGGGTAGTCGTATAGTATTTGGCAATCATATTAGGAACCTCCCATTCAGGCAATTTTCCTGCTTTTAGGTATTCCATGTATTTGTTGGCAACTTGGGCAAAATGCGCTTCATGACCATTTTCGTACTGTGCTGGTATGGAAACTTCCCATCCGGCTTTGTTCTTTTTCAAGTCAATTCCAGGAAACTTCGCTTGTATTGATTTGAAACTTGCCAAAACAGCATCCTCATATGCCTTGCTCTTGTCTTTCGTTTCAATGTATAGTACCGGCTTAAATTTTTGCTCTTTGCCTTGGCGAACAATCAGGCTCGATTTTGATCCTTTCATGATCGAGTAGTGCGTATCTCCTGTTCCTTCGGGAGCCTGGAAATTCCAGATTACTGAAACTTTCGCATGAACACCTTTCAGGGTATAGTTCATTTCACCGTTTGAATAAACATTCAGGGTACTGTCCGTTACATCTTTCTTCAGGAAGTCTGGATACGAGTCATTTTTCGTTACCAGCTTGAATTGCGACGGAGTCATTTTAGTTGCTATACGTTTGGTAGAAAGAAGATTAATATCTTTTTTGTAATCCAAAGTAACATTGGGGAAGCAACTCCACTGTACCAAATCAACCAGGTGGGTAGTTACATCTACCATACCTTCGCCTTGCTGGTTCACATCAAAAAACCAGGCTGGACGTACCAACGGTTCTCCCGAGATGTATTTAAAGAAGTGGTGCACACTTTCCTTTACAACGGATGGATCTGTTGGCGTACCTTTTTGCAACTCCCCAAAAATTTCAGGAAGAGCGGCTAACTCGCGTTGTAAAGTATTGGTGATCTCATAACGTTCTGTCATGATATCGTACAGCAGAACTTTATTCTTTTCTGCGCTGGTAAATGCCTCCTGTAACTTGGTAAAGCCTGCGGCATCTATAGCCATCGGTTTGTCTGCGAGCACATTCAATCCCGCATCTACCGATTTTTTGATAAAGTCTGTTTTCTTCTGGTTGTTTCCGGCCAGTACAACTACATTACCTTTTTTCTCGGAAAGCATTTTTTCCATGAAATCGGCACCGGTATATACTTCCTCTTTCCAGTGGGTAGGATCCTCGGGGCGGCTATTATATTTCTCAATCTTGTCGAGATATGCCTTTACATCCGGACCCTCGGATGCGTACACATGTACAATCGAATCAACATCGGTATACATTGACTTTTGAACCAGTGCAGCATGAAAATGGCCCGGCTCAACCACAACCAGACTCAATGGTTTATCCGATTTTTGAGTCTCTTCTTTCTTTTGATTACATCCCTGATTCAATGCGAGTATGCCGGTTACGGCGATCATAAACAGTTTTCCCTTCATTTGATTGTCGTTATATTCAGCAGATAAATGTTAATAACTGGCCGAGGTTACAATTTTACTGTATATTTTTAAGAAGATTGAAATAAAATCCGAATTCAATCCTGCACACATGGTGTGGTTATGCTTTATTAAACGACGAAATTTCTTCTAGTTTCCCTGAACTGTCCTGGTCAATATAGAGCGTTGCATGTGGATGCTGCCTTAAAATGGTTGACGGAAAAGCTTCACTAATTTCCTGGCTGACGGTGTTGGCCACAGCCTGAGCCTTGGTGGGACCTGGCACCATGCAATAAGCAAAACGGGCTTTCATCAATGCAGGAATGGTGAGCGTTATGGCATCGGTTGGCACTTCGTTCAATGTGTCAAAACATTTGTCATTCACCTGCTGGTTACGGCTCGCCAGATCCAGTTCTACTACTTTCACTAGCTCAGGATCATTGAAGTCGGCCACGTGAGGGTCATTAAATGCAATATGCCCATTTTCTCCAATGCCCATACAAACAATGTCCGTAGGATATTGGGTGAGCAGGGCTGCGTATCTTTTACACTCATCCTGGCTTGCGGTAGCGTTACCGTTAATATAGAAAACAGAAGACAACCCAATCTGATCGAACAACTTCACTTTTAAAAACTGCCCGAAGTTTTGTGGCGCATCGCTAGGCAGGCCCACATACTCGTCCATATGGAAGGCATTCACTTTACGCCAATCTATATTTTCTTCGCTGGCCAAAGCGGCAAGAAATTCATTCTGAGATGGGGCGGATGCAAAAATGATGTTCACCTGTGGTTGCTGTGACGCCAATTCTCTAATTTTTGCTGCCGCTGCTTTGGCAGCGGTTACACCCATTTCTTGTCGGGTTTTAAATATTTCTATATTCAACTGATCAATTTTCATAGTTTTTACGTTGGCCCAAATCTTGACTTGGATTTTGGGTAAATGATTAATGATTAATTTTTGTTGGCAAGGTAAATGACACGGCCACCTACCATGGTTGTTTTTATATGGATATCTTCATCAAAAATGACAATATCAGCATCTTTGCCAACGGCAATAGAACCTTTTTTGTTCTCCACCTGCATGATGCGCGCTGGGGTATGTGAAATCATTCGGACAGCATCCAGTAAGGACACATCCGCCATCTGAATCATGGTTCGTACCAATCGGTCGGCAGTGGAAACACTTCCGGCAAAGGAGCTCCGGTCGGGTAGTTTGGCTACACCATCTTCTACAATCACTTTCAATCCTGTATTCAACGGCCCCAAAACACTTTCACCTTCGGGCATTCCAGCTGCACGCATGGCATCTGTAATCAACGCTGTTTTATCTGCTCCTTTTATTATATAGATCAGTTTTAACAACGGTGCCGGAAGGTGTACGCCATCAGCGATGATTTCGACGTCCATATCCAACAGGAAGGCACTTTCAATGGTTCCGGCAAAACGAAAAGCATTGCGTCGGGTTACGCCGGACATGGCAGAATACAAATGGGTTGCCAGGGTATAGCCATTTTCATAGGCCTCCAAAACCTCTTCATAAATGGCATCGGTATGAGCCACGGCGGCCAGAATTCCCTTTTGTCGTAGTCTTTGTCCAAAGGATATTGCTCCTGGAAGTTCGGGTGCGGCACTCCAACGGGTAATGGAATTGGAGTATGCCAGTATTTCCTCATACTCTGCCGGATCGGGATTACGAATGTATCTTGGATCCTGCGCTCCACGCTGGCTTAGCGCGAAATAGGGACCTTCCAGGTGCATTCCCAAAAACTGCGCACCTTTCTGATTATTACGATGGGCAGATTCATATATATCCAAAGTTTTCAGAAGATCTTCCTTTTCACTGGTGAGCGTGGTAGGTACCATAGCTGTGGTACCAAAGCGGGCGTGTGTTTCTGCTATTTTCAAAAATGCCTCTTCGGTACCATCCATAAAGTCGTATCCACCACCTCCGTGAAT
>CALGRQ010000521.1 GCA_937880795.1 uncultured Dyadobacter sp.
TCGTATTATCAAAACGGTTAAAGGCGCTTTGTAATAGATATATTAAGTGGTCCGAAAGGACACAAAAAAACCACCGAAAGGTGGTTTTTTTGTGTGCGACTATATTTTTCTTCTCAATCTTCGTCTTCGCTACCTGTGAATGAGTACAGTGTTGAATCGAGCTGAATTCTACCGGCGTTGAAACGAATGATAAAGTCATTTATAACTTTGTCGTTAATCTCAGTTTTATTCAAACCGACTTCCAGTCCAATTCCATATTCGAACTGATCGTCTGTTTCAACGTGCTCTTTTACTTTGATTTCTTCATTCTCCTCAATTTCTTCGATGAATTCAGTGAGCAATATTTCTGCTTCTTCGTCTTGCTCTGCATCGTCGGGATAATTGTCATCTCTTTCATCGGGCGAAACATAATTAGGCATCTCCTTTTTCAGGCGCTCCAAGGCTGCATCGTAAACAAGCGTTGAGTGGTGCAATCTAAGTGTGTAAATCAGCGCGTCATACACAACCTCCTTATCCTTATAATAGCCAACGAATTGAACATGAGCATGTTCATTGTTTTCTTCCTCTTCGTCTTCAAACTCGTCAGCTATGTAAACAAAATTCAATCGTTCAGCTTTGCATTCACGCTTTAACTGTTCAATTTCTTCTGGATCAAATCCCGGATTCATGATTTTAATTTATTTGTTATGAGCACTTTTTATAAAATTATTCCAAAAATAACATTTCGCGATACTTTGCCAAAGGCCAATCTTCATCATCGATCAGTAATTCGAGCTTGTCGACATGATAACGTATTTCTTCAAAGTATCCTTTTACCTCTGACCCATATAATTTAGCCCGCTCGAAAAGGTTTTCTACATTGTTGGCTTTTTTACGAGCCTCGGTCATTTCGTGTACATATTTCTTAATCACTACCACGTGTGACGAAATATCTTTGATGATCTCTTTAATCGGTTCTGCTTCTTCCAACATATCCAGATCGGTGAGAGATCTTGCTGTTTGGGCCAATTTAAACTGATACTTTACCACAGTGGAAACGATATGGTTTAAAGCGAGATCGCCTATAACTCGCGACTCAATCTGTAACTTCTTGACATAGTTCTCCAGCTCGATCTCATAACGGGCATGTAATTCCCGGCTAGACAATACTCCCGTTTTCTCAAATGCTTTAATGCTACCTTCTGTGGTATAAGCAAAAAGGGCGTCATAGGTTTCGCGTATGTTGGTTAAGCCTCTTTCTTCGGCTTCCTTCACCCATTCATCGGAATATCCGTTTCCTTCGAAAAGAATTTTTTTAGATTCCTTATAGTAGCGCTTCAAGATTTCTACCGTTGCAACTTTTTTCTCTTCACCTTAGGCAAGGCGCTCGTCCATTTCCTTTTTGAACTCAAGTAGCTGATTGGCAACGATAGTGTTCAGTACGATCATTGGTGACGCGCTGTTCTGGGCACTACCGACCGCACGGTATTCGAATTTATTTCCAGTGAAACAAAACGGAGAAGTTCTGTTTCTATCAGTATTATCCCGCTGTAAATTAGGTATACGGGTAATACCCAGTTTATAATAGAAATTTTCTCCCTTTTCCAAAGTGATCTCCCCTTTGCTAACCAATTCTTCGAGCATGTTGGTCAGTTCGCCACCTAAGAATACCGAAACAATGGATGGTGGCGCTTCATTGGCGCCCAGTCTATGTTCGTTTCCGGCGGAAGATATAGAGGCACGTAGCAAATCGGCGTGGTCGTGAACGGCTTTAACGACATTCAGCAAAAACGTTAGAAATCTCAGATTTTCCTTTGGCTTAGTTGTAGGTGCCAACAAGTTAATTCCCGTGTCTGTCGAGAGTGACCAGTTGTTATGTTTCCCGCTTCCGTTGATACCGGCAAAAGGTTTTTCATGAAATAGCACCTGGAAATTATGCTTTTCTCCTATCTTTTGCATCAAATCCATCAACAATGCGTTGTGGTCAATGGCAAGGTTTACCTCTTCAAAAGTTGGCGCACACTCAAATTGACCCGGAGCCACTTCGTTATGTCGGGTCCGAACCGGTATGCCGAGTTTTAATGCCTCAAATTCAAAATCAGCCATGAAGGCATTTACCCTAGGCGATATAGACCCAAAATAATGATCGTCGAGTTGCTGTCCACGGGCAGGGCTATGTCCGAAAACCGTGCGACCCGCCATTAACAGATCTGGACGGGCATAGTACAAAGCCTTGTCGACCAGGAAATATTCTTGCTCAATTCCTAAGGTTGGTGTAACCTTGTCCACGTCTCGGTTAAAAAACTGACATACGGAGGTAGCCGCTTTGTCTAAAGAAACCAAGGAGCGTAATAAGGGGGCCTTGTAGTCGAGCGCCTCGCCAGTATAGGAAATAAATACCGAAGGAATACACAAGGTTTTACCACCTGCCCCATTGTCCATCAGGAAAGCTGGGGAACTAGGATCCCAGCCTGTATAGCCCCTTGCTTCAAAGGTAGCTCTAAGACCACCACTTGGAAACGAAGACGCGTCTGGTTCTTGCTGTACCAAGGCACTTCCCTTAAATTTTTCAACAGCTTTTCCGTCCAGGGTAAGGTCGAAAAACGAATCGTGCTTTTCGGCAGTTGTCCCGGTTAGCGGTTGAAACCAGTGGGTATAATGGGAGGCGCCTTTCGAAATGGCCCAGGACTTCATGGCTGCAGAAACTTCGTCCGCAACTTCTCTGTCAATGGTTGAGCCCGATCTGATGGCATTCGAAATCTTAGTATATGCCTCAGGGGACAATAATGTCCGCATTACCTCGTCACTAAAGGTGTTACTTGCGTACAAGTCAGCTACCTTTTCGGTTGGCGGAGTTAAAACAGGAGCTACACGACCCTGAGCAATCTCAAATGCTTTTGAACGGAATGTCATTATAACGATCGATTTTAATTAATTCTTTCCAAATTTATTTATTTAGTAATACCAAGCGTAATTTATCTTCAGATTTTATCTGTTTTACTGTTTTTACTTTCAATTTAGTGTAGAAATCAGTTCATTTTTCAGATTTTTGTAAATTATTACTGATATCAATGCGAAAACGATTCGAATTTCTTGGGCTTCTTGGCCTTTTGTGGATATTACTATTTCAACTTTTCCGGATTCTCTTCCTGTCCTACCATTATGTAAAAGCACTTGAATTACCCGCGTCTTATTGGGTGAAAAGTGCTTGGCACGGTTTGCGGATGGATGTTTCATTTGCGGGGTATATTCTGGTTTTACCTACCCTATTGATGCTTTTTACGGCTAGGAAGTGGCAGTGGTATGGAGGGTTTATCAGGATATATCTAGGGATAGTGTCATTCGCTATTGTACTTTTAACCATAGCCGATCTTGAAATGTTTCGTTCATGGGGATTTAGGATTGACGCTACCTTTCTTCAATATATGAATACACCAGCAGAGGCATGGGCTTCTGTGGGCGCAGCTCCGGTTTTTACACTCTTCTGTTTGTTTGTGCTGGTATATGGAATGGTTCTAAAGCTAATTGTTACGATCACCAATAGAACGGTTCCATTTTTTACCAGGATATCGTGGTTGCGTGCAACACCCGTATTCTTGTTGTTGACAGGCGCACTAATTATCCCGATCCGTGGTGGCTTGCAGTTGGCACCTATGAATGAGAGCGCGGTTTTTTTTAGTGAAAGAAGTTTTGCGAATTATGCTGCCGTAAATGTTCCCTGGAACTTTATGAGTTCGGTGGTTCATGCGAGGTATTCTAATAAAAATCCTTTTGTATACTTCTCATCAGAACAGGTTCAGACTCAAATGGACTCTCTGTACACAGTGGATGGCGAAAGTATTTCTGTGCTGGATACAACCAAGCCTGTGAATGTAATCGTAATTATCTGGGAAAGCTTTACGGCCAAAGTTGTAGAAAGTTTGGGTGGTGTAAAGGGTGTTACCCCGGAGTTTGCGGCGCTTACCAAAGAAGGAATGTTGTTTACGAACCTATAT
>CALGRQ010000522.1 GCA_937880795.1 uncultured Dyadobacter sp.
GCCACGGGTAGTAATCCTATCAGCGGCAGTACAAAGGCAAGGGTTTGGATCCAAACCACGCAACCCACCGGTTTTGTGAGACGACATTACGAAATTACCCCAGAATCGAATGCTTCCACAGCCACTGGAAGGATAACACTATACTTTACTCAGGAAGCATTTTGACAAGTTTAATGAACTAGGCGCTCCCTATCTGCCACAAGATCCAGATGACATGAATGGAATCGAAAATTTGATCATTGAAAAACGGAGTGGTCAAAGTAGCAACGGTGCAGAAAATGCTACGGGATTGCCATCGACATATCCTGGTACGTATGTCAATATTGACCCGGAAAATCATGATGTGATATGGAATGCGGCACAAAACAGATGGGAAGTTACCTTTGATGTGGAGGGTTTTTCAGGTTTTTTTGTTAAAACCTCCGAATACTCCTTACCCGTCCGTTTATCATCATTTCATGCCCGGAACGTTGAATCAAAAAATTACCTGAAATGGAGCACGGTAGAAGAGCAGAATAGCAAACATTTTGATATACAAAGGAGTGGAGATGGAAAAAATTGGTCTGTCATTGGTTCCGTGGCTGCTTTGAACTTGAATACGGGAAGTCACGAATATATATTTACGGACCCTATGCCGATGCCTGGTAACAACCTATACCGTCTGAAGATGGTCGACCTGGATGGTACATTTACTTTTAGTTCCATAGAAAGTGCGAAGTTTTTGGGAGAGCCCATGATGTTGTATCCCAATCCAGTTATTACAAACGTGCACTTGAATCTCCCTGCACATTTGATTGGTAGCAAAGTTACCTTGCTCAATGCTACTGGACTAACCGTGGGCCAGTTTTCGGTGACCAGTGAAAATTTTAAAATAGATCTTCGTCACTACTCGCCAGGTATTTATTTGGTAAAAACCTTGGATGGACTTGTCTATAGGCTCGTTAAACAATAAAGAGAAAGCCGATAAGCGCAGAGCCAGTTTATGATTTTGCGCTTATCGGCTTTGTTTATTTCAACTATATTATTTTTTCGACTTGTATGTTTTATTTGCAGCTTGGGCCTTCTCAAAATCCAACACGACACCATTGATGCAATACCGCAAACCGGTAGGAGGTGGTCCATCGTCAAAAACGTGGCCTAAATGAGATTTACATCTGCCACACATGACCTCTATACGGCGCATTCCCAGGCTATTGTCGGCTGCTTCCACAATAGAGTTTTTGCGTATGGGCTCAAAGAAGCTAGGCCAGCCGCATCCACTTTCGTATTTGGCATTACTTCGAAACAAGGGATTACCACAAGCGGCACAATAAAACGTGCCCACTTCTTTCGAATGTTCATACGGACTCGTGAAAGGTCGTTCCGTACCCTTTAAACGAGCAACTTGATATACATCCGAGGGTAACAAACGCTGCCATTCAGAATTTGATAGATTCACTTGGGTGGTATCGGTCCTCGAATAAACTGTTTGATCGGATTTTTTACCATTTTGCCCGTAGCAATTCAGGAGCACAAATGCTGACAAGCCGCAAAACAAAGTGATGATCTTATGCTTCATTGTGAAATCTGATTAGATCTGTACTTTATATACGTATCACATTACTAGAAGTGAACTGAGAACTTCGTGAGAACAATTTGTCGAAAATCAGGCAAATACGGAAATGTCCTTCACTCCTAGTTTTTTATAGCTTGTAAATCCTTCTCCAAATTTTGTGCCAATCGCATGGCCCATTTCTTGGGCTCTTGCAATGATAAAGTCAAGAAACTCGGGAGACGATATATAGCTCTGTGGTTCGCCGCTGGCGGCGTTATATTCCGGATTGAAAAATTGACTCTTAAATGCACGTATAGCCTCAATTTTTTGGTCGTGCACTTCCGAAATATCCACAATAAAATCAGGTGTTATATATCGATCCTGAATAGAATGAAATACGTTCTTAGGACGCCATGCTTCTTGAGGTATGCCATTCTCATCCCATGTTTCGATCATCCGAAGACCCGAATAAAAGCAACTTTCCAGAACCAGTTGGGCACCTCTTCTGTGATCGGGATGGCGGTCATCAATCGCATTCGTGATCACAATTTCAGGACGATATTTTCGGATATAGGGAATGATCATTTTTTGATGTTCCTCATCGTTCCTGAAAAAACCATCTGCCATTCCTACATTCTCGCGTATATCGATATTAAGAATCTTCGCTGCATCAAGTCCTTCCTGAATTCTACCCTCAGGTGTTCCCCGGGTACCCAATTCGCCTCTGGTTAAGTCAACAATACCGACCTTTTTACCGAGTGCCATTTGCATCAGTAACGTACCTGCACAACATAGTTCAACGTCGTCGGGATGTGCAGTGATGGCCAGAATATCTAGTTTCATCTCAGTTTATATTATTTTATGCGAAGCTTCTGTCCTAATCTCAAAGTGGAACGTGTGGAGATTCTGTTCTTTTTAGCAATCGAATTGATGCTGACACCATATCTTCCCGCAATGGAAGATAACGTATCACCGGAACGCACCTTGTGCAACACTGAACGCGATTGTGCAACCGGTACAGCATCGCCCGACTCAAATTCGCTCTTTGTGGATTTACCGCGAAGGTGATTCCAGGCCGAGCTGGTCAGCATAAACTTATCCGAACGGATTGTTTTCGAATCCCAATCAAAGATATGGCGCGGATCAAACGGGTTTCCTTCATAACGATTTTCGAAATGCAAGTGGGAGCCTGTACTTCTACCGGTGTTACCGCCTAGCCCCAATACTTCACCCGCTTTCACGAGTTGGCCCGATTCTACCATTTGCTTGGACATATGCCCATAAAGCGTTTCAAGACCATTGTAATGTCTTACCAGTACAAATTTTCCATATCCACTACCGTCATAGGCTACAATACGCACCATACCATCGAACGTGCTACGTACGCTGTCGCCCGTGTCCAGGTCAAGATCGGTTCCATTGTGCCAGCGTCCCCAGCGGTACGAGAAATTAGAAGTGACACGTATCATGTCCAGCGGATTGTTCCACTTGCGATTTTCGGCGTCGTCGAATAATTTTAGCTCAACAGGTTCGTCAAATTCAAGGGGGCTAAGCCCATATGGATTGATTGTTCTGGAATCCCAGATCACATAATATTCTGCTGCTTTTACCCAGTCATCGGCAACCTGCAAAGAATCCACTACCTCCACCACTTCAATCTCACCTTCGTCTACAGTAGACGTATCCTCACTCACAACCGGATTAAGCGGTTTTACAGGTTCAAACTGGTTTTGAAATTTCAATCCGGAAGTTTCTACTTGATATTCATCCTCAATTTGAGGTGTGCCAGCTTTGGTGGGTCCTTCGTTACTGTTGTTACCCGACTGGTTGATTTTAGGATTTTTCTTGAATTTTCCTCGCTCTTGCGCTTGCGTGTCCCACGAGATCAAACACACGATCGTAAGCAAACCTACAATAAGCTTTCCTTTCATATATAGAAATAATAGTCAAACTACACCCACTGCGGGATGTAGTTTGAGCATAAATTTAAATTTTAGACGGGTCTTTTCGTGATACCTATTTATTAGGATGCCCTTTCTTCAATAAATGACTCTACTTCATGTTCAACCAGGAAGCGCTCTGCATCCAAAGCGGCCATACAGCCCGTTCCCGCTGCCGTAATTGCCTGGCGGTATACGTTGTCCTGAGCATCTCCACATGCAAATACACCCTTAATATTGGTTTGTGAAGTACCTTTTATGGTTTGTATATAACCCGTTTCGTCCATTGTCAGGTAACCCTTGAAAATGTCGGTGTTTGGTTTATGTCCAATGGCCACAAAAAAACCTGTTGCATTCAATACGGTTTCCTCGCCTGTTTTATTGTTTTTCAACACTCTCTAACCCGTCTTCACCGTTCAGTTTTACCGTTTCGGTATTCCAAAGAATTTCGATGTTAGGCAAGGTTTCCAGACGTTTCTGCATAATCTTAGATGCACGCATTTCGTCACGACGTACCAATAAATATACCTTGTTACAAAGCTTGGCCAAGTAGCTGGCTTCCTCAGCGGCAGTATCGCCGGCACCAACCACGACAACATCTTGTCCGCGGAAGAAAAATCCATCACAAACTGCACAAGCCGAAACACCGCGACCGTTTAAACGTTCTTCATCCGGTAGGCCCAGCCATTTGGCCGATGCACCTGTGGAAACGATGACGGTGTCCGCGATAATTTCTTTCTTACCATCTACCATTACTTTGTGCGGGTAGCCGGTGAAGTCAACTTCAGTAACCATTCCGTAACGGATGTCGGCACCAAAACGCTTGGCCTGTTTTTCGAAATTAATCATCATTTCAGGCCCAGTGATCCCGTCCGGATAACCTGGGTAATTATCAACTTCTGTGGTGATGGTTAATTGTCCGCCAGGTTGAGCTCCCTGGTATAGAACCGGGTTCAAACCAGCTCTGGATGCATATATAGCTGCGGTATAACCGGCAGGGCCGGAGCCTATAATGAGGCAGGATACTTTTTCAGATGTCATTTTAATAAAAACTAAATGTTATTCACGTATAGGGTTGTGCGTTTTACTAAATTAAGCGAAACGACCAATTTTGTTCGTTCTATATAGTGTGATGGAAGGGTTAGCCTGATTAGGATATTTGTAAAGTACAACACAGGCGGAACAACAAAAGTGCGAAAAATCACTACGGAATGCAAATTTCGTCATTCTATCCTCCATTCTATCCTCCGGTTTTGTTGCCTTCCGGTTTCTGAGTCGTTGGATGCTACAGGCTTACTCTCGCCAAAGCCTTTAGAGGTAATACGGCCTTGGGCTATACCAGCGTGCTGCAAGTATTCCTGTACAGATAATGCCCGTTTGCGTGACAATTCAAGATTTTCCTTGTCGGATCCAACATCATCGGTATGTCCCGAAATTTCAATGGCTATGGTTTTATTCAAGACCAAGAATTCCACCATTTTATTCAATTCCACCTTAGATTTTTCGTCCAGGTCATAGGAGCCAGTTTTAAAGAAAATATTGTTCAAAACTTCGGTTCTGTTTTTCTCAATGGCTTCCAAAGGAATATCCAATTGAACCGATGAGGTAGTATCGCTCACCGTAAAAGACAAGCTTTTGAATAAATAGTTGCTTTTAGAAACATAAAAAGCATAACTGCTACCGCTGTTCAAGACTGCCAGAAAGGTTCCTGTCTTACTGTCCGATGTAAAGGAACCTACTTTTTCCTGTGTTTTCAGGTCATATAGGTCGATCTCGGATGATAAAGCGGCTCCGGTTTTTTTATCAAAAACTTTGCCCTTGGCATAGCGGGTGGGTATCACCGATTTTTGCAAACTTTCCGGTAGCTCAAACTGATAGAGTAGGGAACGCCCTTTTCCTTTTTCTGAGTAATCGTCCGAATAGTAGGCCATTTTTCCATCGGATGCGATAAAGAGCCCCACTTGCTCGGAAACCGTGTTGATCGGATATCCTAAATTCTTGGGTTCGGCCCAAACCGTATCCATACGCTGCGTGATGAATAAATCCATACCGCCCATGCCGGGATGCCCGTTGGAGGCGTAAAAAAGGGTTCGTCCATTGGCATGTATAAAAGGCGCATTTTCGTCATCGGCTGTGTTAATGGTACTACCCAAACTTTTTGGCGTGCTCCATTGGCCTTTATCGTTGCGTTCTGTTACCCATATATCCTTCTTGCCTTGTCCGCCTTTTCGGTCCGATGCGAAGTACAACGTATGGCCATCGGCAGAAAGGGATGGTTGAGAGTCCCATTCCCGGCTGTTTACCGTTTCTCCCATATTCTTGGGTGTACTCCAGTCATTTCCTTGCTTGTGCGTAATAAAAAGATCGCAACTACCATAACCGTCGGGCCGGTTGCAAGCTGTAAACACAAGGGTGCGGCCATCGGCAGATACGCTACTGGTACCCTCGTTGTTGTTGGTGTTTATGGACTTGGAAATTCCTTCGGGTACGTCCCAACCTTTTTTTTGACGGTGAGTGATATATATATTCTCGTCCTTTTCCTCGGTTAAGCCGGAAAAAATTAGGGTTTCGCCATCGGCAGTAAGTACCGGGAAATATTGCGACGGGAACATATTCACCGTATCACCCAAAGTCTGCTTTTTGATCGATAAAGGATTTTTGATGGCCTCCAGCGCAAACTTGCTGGATGCGATGGATTTTTCGGCCAGACGCGACAAACTGGACTTGGCCGGGAACAATGGCAGTGCTTTCTGGTAGTTGATCAGCGCCGAATCATATTGTTCGGTTTGAAAGTAATGTTTGCCCAACCATTGGTATGCCGTTGCGGATTGTGCCTCGTTGGGTTGCAGGGCGATTAACCGGGTATAGTGCACCTTGGTTAAAGCAGGTTGGCGAAGGAGTTCATAAATCTGTGCCAACCGCAAATGACTTTCAGCATGTGTTGGCTCAGCAACGACTACTTTCTCATACTGTATAGCCGCCTCACTCAAATTACGTCCCTGCCAGGCTTTGCTTGCCTTTTCATAGGCGTCTCGGCCACGTTTGGTGGTCGGTGCATTTTGGCCAAATACTTCTGGCAAATATAAAAAGCTACATAGCAGGCAGGTCAGTACGAAGCGTTGCATTATGGAATATTCATGTATTTATGTGTCTGTAACGACATTTTCCATTTCGGATTGTCTTTGATATAATCAATTATCAAAGGCAGCATTTGTTCATGTTTACTCCACTCGGGTTGCAATAGGAGCGTGCAGTCCTGATTTACCAATGCGGCATGTTCCTCCGCAAACTCAAAATCACTTTTATTATAAATGATTGCTTTTAGTTCGTTGGCGGTTTTATAAATATCCGGATGGGGCGTCTTGAATTTTTTGGGTGAAAAGCAAACCCAATTCCAATGACCCGTAAAGGGGTAAACGCCAGAGGTTTCTATATTGGTTTGGAAGCCTGCGTCCTGCAATGCAGCGGTAAGGGCATCCAGATTATACATCAAAGGTTCGCCACCGGTAATAACGGCCAGCCGGCCCGGAAATGCCTGTGCGCCTTGCACAATTTGTGCTATGGTGGTTTTGGGGTGAATGTCCGCATCCCAGGACTCTTTCACATCACACCAGTGACAACCCACATCGCAGCCGCCAAGACGAATGAAATAGGCTGCTTTTCCACTGTGCTGGCCTTCGCCCTGCAAGGTGTAAAATGCTTCCATAACCGGAAGTTGACTGGTAACGATGGGTGCTGTTTCTGTAAGCAAAGTTGATAAAGACAAAATGTTCAAAGCAATGTAACAACCAATTGGCCGTAAAAATGCCCAAAGATACGAAAAGCTAAGGATGTATTTCTGGTTATAGAATCGCATCTTTGCATTATGAATTTGACACAGATACATCAGCAGGACGTGATATGCGCGTTGGCAACGCCATCTGGCGTAGGGGCCATAGCGGTTATAAGGGTTTCAGGATTAGGTGCTATATCCTTGGTAAACGCTGTTTTTAAGGGTAAAAATCTCGAAAAGGCCGACACGCATACCGTACATTTTGGTACTATATATGCCGGCGAGAAGCTTATCGATGAAGTATTGGTGAGTGTTTTTAAAACGCCAAAATCTTTTACCAAGGAAGATTCCGTGGAAATTTCTTGCCATGGTTCCGACTATATCATCCGCCAGATATTAAAATTACTCGTACAAAAGGGTGCTCGCATTGCCAAACCGGGTGAGTTTACGCAACGTGCTTTCTTGAATGGCCAGTTTGACCTGGTACAGGCAGAAGCCGTAGCCGACCTGATCGCCGCCGACTCGGAGGCCAGCCACAAAACGGCTTTGAATCAATTAAGAGGAGGATTTTCTAAAAAGTTATCCGGTTTAAGGACCGAACTGATTCATTTTGCATCGCTGATTGAGTTGGAACTGGACTTTGGTGAGGAGGATGTAGAGTTTGCCGGAAGAGAGGATTTGCGTATATTAATTGAAGCGCTGCAAGCAGCCATTGCGCCTTTGATAGAGTCATTTGATTATGGCAATGCATTGAAAGAAGGGGTTCCAGTAGCCATTATAGGTTCGCCCAACGTGGGTAAGTCTACATTGCTCAATGCACTTTTAAATGAAGAAAAGGCCATTGTAACGAGCGTAGCGGGTACAACCCGTGATGTGATTGAAGATACCATCGTACTGGAAGGGCTCAAATTCCGATTCATCGATACAGCAGGTATTCGAGAAACCACCGATTTGGTAGAATCCATCGGCATTGAGCGATCCAAAGCGGCCATGGAAAAGGCTGATATTGTGATTTTTCTGTTTGACGGTGTGGAAACATTCCAAGAAAACGAACAATTGGCATCATTACTGGCACCGGGTAAGGAAATTGTGTGGGTGATGAATAAAATGGATTTGCATGCAGCAACCGCACAAAGCATCCAAAGTCAAAAACCGGAAGTGGTACTGATTTCCGCTCAGAAACAGGAAGGACTGGAAAACCTGACCCTTAAACTCGTAACATTGGTGAACCAACAAGCCGCCAATGATACCGTGGTAACCAACCTCCGCCATTATGAACATCTGATTAAAACGCAGGACGCTCTTTCAGACGTACTCAACGGACTAGCCACCGGCGTTACGGGCGATTTCCTGGCACAAGACATTCGCTTGTCATTGCATCATCTGGGTGAAATTACAGGTACGATTGTGACGGATGATTTGCTGGATAATATTTTCTCGAAGTTTTGTATCGGCAAATAATAAGTCTTTATGTGATTTAAATATTTACCTAGTTCAATTTCATATCTATCCTGGACGTAAGAATAAACAATTTAGCATATGAACGAACCGGATATTCGTTGGAAACAAAGGTTTGAAAACTATAAAAAAGCGCTTGCCAAGTTGGGCGGGGCTGTGCGGCTTGATGCAGAACGGCCGCTTAGTGAACTGGAAAAGCAGGGAATAATACAGGCTTTTGAATATACACATGAGCTAGCCTGGAAGGTGATGCAGGACTTTTTTATTTACCAGGGCAATACAGAAATCAGAGGCTCCCGTGATGCCACTCGACAAGCTTTTAACGCCAAGTTGATCGAGGATGGAGATAACTGGATGCTGATGATTACAAACAGGAATCTTTCGAGCCACACCTATAATGAAGAAATTTCTGATGAGATTTACAGAAATATCATTGATCACTTTTATGCGCTGTTTGTGTCATTTCAAGAAAAAATGGAGAAGATAAAATCCAGTGACGAATCATGTACGGGTTAACCTTAAAAACGATATCAGCCATTCAGGGAATTTTCTCAAAACACCCTCTTGTGGACAAGGCTCTTCTGTATGGCTCGCGTGCAAAAGGGACTTATCGCAATGGGTCTGATATTGATCTGGTACTTGTAGGGACTGAACTAAATTTAACCCAGTTATTTAAAATAGAACTGGAACTCGATGACCTGATGCTACCTTATAAGATTGATTTGGCAATTTTGCACCAAATAAATAATGCGGATTTGGTGGAGCATATTAACCGAATAGGCGTTGTT
>CALGRQ010000523.1 GCA_937880795.1 uncultured Dyadobacter sp.
GATAATTTGTTGACTAAATCCGGAGGGAGAAGCCAGCGCCAGCGGTAGAATCTGGTTAACAGTATTACTATTGTAGTAGGTAAAATCAAGCCCAACTCTACCTCCAAACGCCCGAAAATCAAGACCGAACTCCGTGGCCGACGAAATCTCCGGTTTCAAGTTTGCATTTGGCAAACTGGTGTTTCTTGATATATAACCACCAGTACCTCCATTGGTATAGACGTAAAATGGCTCTAACTGATATGGCGAGGTATCGTTCCCCACCTGTGCCCATGATCCACGCACTTTGGCAAAGCTGATCCAGGATGGCAGTTTAACGGCATCGGACAGAATAAAGTTAGCACCGAAAGATGAATAGATATATGAATATGGACTTGGCAAAGTCGACGACCAGTCGTTTCTTACCGATGCGTCAAACGTTAGATAATCGTTATACGAAAACGAGGCAGTTCCGAAAACATATTGAAGTTCCTTTTGTGAAAAAGTAGAAACTTTCGTCAGGTTCGTTGCAAAAGACAAGTCGAATTTATCAACCACCGAAAGTCCGGTTGCCAAACCTCCTACCTCTGAATATTTGTTGTAGGTTTGACCAGCACCAAAGTTATACGTCAGCCCAAACTTTTTGCCAATGGTGTGGTTCCCGGAGAATATCAGATCCAAATTTCGTTCCAACGTCTTCCCACTAAAATTTTCATAGTTCCCTCCTGCTGCGGCATACAGTAAAGTTCCGTTTGAATAACCTCGTTCATAGTCGTCAACATAAGTATCGTAACTAATACGCCCTTGGACATTCAACCATTTGGTCAATTCGTACTTGGCGGATCCAAGGATGATAGAACGATCTCTTTTCTCACTTCCAAAGGTTTTGTTCATCGTCCAATATGGGTTCATATAAATACCCGAACTAGTCCAATACCTAGGCGCGCCTGTCTCCGTAGCATAATTCTTATAATCGTCCAGATTTACGCTTCTAGGTGTTTTAAGCAAATTCATCATTACACCACTATTCTCACCTGAAAATGGTTTATTCTTGATGTCTTGATTGATATAGGTAATTTTACCATCCACGCTGAGTCGCTTTGTCAAATTGGCACCTATACGTAAGTTTAGTGTATGGCGTTGCAAATCGTTGTTAGGTAATATACCCTGGCTTTTATTGTGAGTATATGACAAGTAAGTTTGTACGTTTTCACTCCCTCCCGAAACGCCTATGGAATTGTTCGTAGAGACGCCGTTACGATAAAAATTTCTAATATTATCAGGATATGTCGTACCCTTAGCACCCCAGCTACCTGGCGCATTTTCACTTGCTTTGCCACCAGCGCCTTGCACATAGGTATTTTGGAGACTTGGCATTAAAAATGGTGTTTCGACAACAATACCGGAATTAATATCCGTAGAAATTTTCCCTGCCTTTCCCTTTTTTGTCGTAATCATGATTACCCCATTGGATGCGCGGCTACCATACAATGCAGATGCCGCCGGTCCTTTCAAAACGTTCATGGTTTCGATATCATCCGGGTTGATGTTGGCGGCACCATCACTTCGATTCACTCCGCCAAAATCTGAACCAACGGTACTTCTAATCGTGTTATCGATCGGCACCCCATCCACCACAAAAAGCGCATTGTTACTGCCTACTATGGAACGATTACCACGCAAGGTAACCCTTGTAGCGGATCCCGGTCCAGACGATCCTTGGTTTACCACCAAACCCGCAACTTTACCGGATAGGGTGTTTACAAAGTTTGCATCGCGCACATCGGCCACCTGCTTGCCCGAAATTTGTTGCGTTGCGTATGTTAATGTTTTAGCACTCCGTTCGATACCTAAGGCGGTTACAACCACCTCGCTCAGTTGCGTTGCATCTTCCTTCAAGGTAACATTTATAACCGATTTACCACTGGCCGCTACCTCGGTTGAAGTATAACCAATGAAAGAAAATACCAATGTTTCGGTACCGGAAGTTAACGATATGGCGTATCCTCCTTCTACATCCGTTGATGTTCCTTTTGTAGTTCCTTTCACCAACACGTTTACCCCAGCCAATGCCTCTCCCTTGGCGTCTATTACCTTCCCTGTTACTTTCACCTCTTGTCCTACTGCTACGTTACTTACACTCATGCTTAAAAACACCAACACGAATAAGATTTTCAACCTCATCCATTTGGCGCTCTGCTTTTCCCACAAATGGCTAATTAGTAAAAAATTACAATTTCGCCTACCATAAGGGGCTTGTAAAGAAGTTTTGATCATAAAACACGATGATTAAATAAGACGATATATAATTTTGCATTTATCGATATACTCAAAATTATAATTTATAAATTTCATATTATGATACTATTTTATTCATTTCCAATACTATCATTCAAAAATTCAAAACCAAAACAACTCACACACGTTAAAATCAAATAAATGTAGAATTATATATGCATTATTATACATATATCAATATTAAATTCTTCCATTTGTAATACTGACAATATTTATATTTAACACATGTCATTTTTATCAATTACACGTTGCATGCATGCCTATCTTAACTAATTATTTCAGAATCAATACCTCATATCAAAAATAGATCGTATCGACCTACTCAACTAAGAATTGTACAACATACCAGATCATACCCGGTCACATTGGCATAAAAAAAAGAGCATTTGGCTCGGAAAACCAAATGCTCTCATCTTTAAAATTTTATATACTCGGGCTACTGCGCCGTTCTCACTTTATTCACCTCACCTACCCCAACGCTATTTGCTTTATTCCCAAAACTCATACGTATATACGTAAGTATTTGTGCAACCTCTTCATTCTTCAAAAAGTTGTGCGCCGGCATCACACCGTTGTACTCCACGCCATTCACGGTTAGTGGTCCGCTCAATCCGTTCATGACCACCTCAATCAACTTTTTCTTGTCACCAATTACTGTTGGAGATCCTGCCAAAGGTGGAAAGCGACTTCCATCTCCTTTCCCATCACCCTGATGACAAGCTCCGCAATACAACTGATAGGCTTTTTCACCGGCTGCCATCAACTTCTTTTCCATATTGTCTTTTACAATATCCGGCGTCTTAATGTTACTGCGCAACTTCCGTTTTTCCATCAGCGCCAACTGCGCTTTTCCGAATTTATTGCGATCACCTTTATACATAATTCGCCAAATTTTGCCTTTCACGCTATCGCTAATGTATAGAGACCCATCAGGACCCATTGCGATACCCATGGGACGAGCCTTGGCGTCAGCCGTATTGATAATGGTATCAACCTTGGCAAATCCGTCCGCGAAAACCTCCCACGGGCCGGAAGGAGAGCCATTTTTAAACGGAACAAAAGCCACAAAGTATCCCGCCTGCGGATATGGAGCCCGAATGGTAGAACCATGAAATGCTATAAATGCGCCATTCTTGTATCGTGCCGGAAATTGGTCACCCTGGTAAAAATGAAGATCGTTCGGCGCCCAGTGACCCGGAAAACCTATAATTGGCTGTTCATACTCCGCGCCTTTACCTTGCTTCTTGCCGTCACCTCCATATTCAGGATTCAGTAATTTCTTTCCTTGCATTTGGTCGTAGTAATAGTACGGCCAACCTGAATCTGACCCCTCTTTTACACGTAAAAATTCTTCGGAAGGCAACACCGCACTTTGCCAGCTATTGTAAAATTCAGGCCAGGTGCGCACAAAGCTATCGCGACCATGCTGGAGGGCATAAAGCGTATTATCGGAATGGTTCCAATCCATCGCTACAATACTTCGTAAGCCAGTTGCGTAGCGCTTTCCATCGGATTGCAACTGCCCCGGTTTGTTTGCATCAAACTGCCAAAGCCCGCCATGCTCCTCCAACTGTGGACAAGGATCCTGTCCGGGTTCTCCGGGAAGCCGGTTCTTAAACTGACAAACATCACCAGGAGCACCAAACGGCACATACATATGGCCGTCGTTATCAAAAGTAATAGGTTTAGCAATATGCTCAGAACCATGCACTTTATTCTTATAATCATCGGTAAGAATCACCTCTGACTCACTCTCTGGAATTAACTTCCCGGGCGTTAATTTGTTTCTAAAAACCACCCCACCCGTACTGAAATAAAGGTAGTCGTTGTAAATCCGCATAGCCGTTCCATACTTGGCGGGGTCTTCGTAATTTCCGAAATTTTGGATGATATCCGCTTTACCATTGTTGTCTGTATCCCTTAGAGCGACACTCCCGCCCTGTGGCACCACACTCCTTAGTTTTACATAAATATCCCCATTTTTATTGATCGCTAAATGACGGGCGGGTCCAACACTATCCGCCACCACTACTGCCTCAAAGCCATCGGGCATAAATAAACCTCCATTGTCCGGATCACCCTTGGGCAATTTATTAACTGTCTGGTAGCTAACAAAACCTATACTCAACAATAAAGCTGCCGACGGAAGAATCAAATGTCTAATGCGTAATAATACCGACGTTACTGGTAAAAAAAATTGCTTCATTCTAGTTCAATAAAGAGTTCAGAAATAGTAATCAGTCCTTATGGTTTGGTAGGCAGCGCCATGGATCTGGCATTCAAATCGTATACGATTTTTCCTCCTTTCACAGTCACTTCACATTCAAGTTTCTCGGTCCCTTCTGATTTGTAACGTGCTACATCGTAAAAGCCGAATTTCCCTTTCCGCAGATTCAGAATTGCTATATCGGCATGCGCACCCACCGAAATGTGTCCGAGCTCTTCATGCTTAATGGCTTTTGCCGCCGACCATGTACTGGCCAGAATTACGTTATACAGACTCATTTTCAAAGCCATAAATTTAGACATCACGTTCAGCATGTCCTTCATGGCTCCATTCATACTACCGGTATGCAAATCTGTACTAATCGTTTCAGGATAAAAACCCGCTTTGGTGGCAGGTATCGCTTGTGAATACGTAAAACTTCCACCGCCATGACCACATCAAATATTACGCCTCGTTTCCGGGCCTCCATTACAAAGGGCTTTAACTGATTCTTGTCAAGATCAACAATCGACTCTTTCGTTTCCAAAATCTGGCCATACGTATGTGTGAAAATATCACCAGGTCGAAGCCGTTTCATAAATAGATCTTCGATGGAAAGGCGTGGCTTACTACCCCCGAAATCAATCATTACAGGAATATTTGCCAATTTACCCGCTTCCAGTGCACGATCTACCGCAATAAAATCTGACTTGTGGAAATGCGCTACTTTTATACCTACAATATAGTCCTTATGCGCCTTGGCAGTAGCGGCAGCCAATTCAGGATCAAAATACTTCACCTCCTGCTGGTATTCCGAATGCTCATGTCCCCGCATCCCCTCACTGGATATATTCAGGAATGCCAAAACCCTCGTTCTGGACCGGTCAATAATGTTTTTCTTAAACTCTGGAAACGATTTTGAGCCAGGACCGCCAGCGTCAACAATGGTGGTAACGCCTACTCTAAACGTAAAGCCATCGGGCGGAAGTGAGCTAAAACCATTACTCAAATCACCATCAGCAGTCGTACCTGCAAACACGTGTCCGTGAATGTCAATGAGCCCCGGGGTTACCAGTAAACCCGTTGCGTCCACCACCTGCTTGGCCTGACTTGCCGGAATATTTTTAGAAACCTGAGCAATTTTATCGCCCGTAACGGCAACGTCCATGATCGCATCCACATTATTTTTAGGATCGATCACACGTCCACCTTTTATTAACAAATCAAATGACTGCCCCTTCGACGCCCCGGAAACTGTAAGAAACAACAGCAAACACAAACTCACTTTTTTCATAATTCAATAATATGGTACAACAATGATTGAGTGATACGGCTGAGCCAGTAGTGGAGTTATACAGAGGCATTCAGCAATTCCTCTCTGATGCGTTTGGCCACTATTTTCTCCTGATCAGGTTTTAACATAAAAACAGTCAACCTAATGTTATTTACTGCTTCCCATGCAATTACTTCAATGGAGGGTGATCCTTTTCTTAACTTTTCACCCATAGACTCTTTGGTAAGATTTATCTTCTTATCATCCCAGGTGATACTCAACGACGGCGTATGATTGGCAATGGGCGGTAGTACAACTTTTGTTTTTACACCACTTATACCCTTAATCGCTTTATCGATGATTGAGATCTTTTCTTCCCATGCTTTCCATTCTTTGGCATGATCATGTTTTACATAGCGATCCAACGCCACATACATACCTAAAATTTCTTCCTTATTTACTTTCTGACCACGGGCAATTCCCGATCTCGGTGGCGCATTGAGTCGCGCCGCCGCAATCAGATC
>CALGRQ010000524.1 GCA_937880795.1 uncultured Dyadobacter sp.
CAAAAGCATTGGAATAATTCAGCGACAACCCGTTTCGTGTATAGGTAGTGTAAGGAGATTCCAGGTCGGCCACCGATCGCGTATGTTCCATATTGAAATTCAAGATGCCTCGATCCCTTTTCAGGTCTAATCCTTTACTTAACGCAACTTGTTTCGTATTCGGCTTGGTGACCAAATCCAGAATAAAAGGAGAAGCTCCTTTCCGTGAATTGATGCGGACAATGCCGTTGGTGGCATCCCCATACTCCACAGAAGCAACTCCGCTAATCACCTCAACACTTTCAATATTGGACGATGCAATATTCCGGACATCGATGGCAGGTAAGTTTTGCTGCGATTGTTTCTCAGCCAGGCCATTACCGGATAAGCGTACGCCATCTACCTCCACGCCTACGCCAAAAACAGCGTTCCCCAATTCTCGGCTGGAACCGTTAACCGAAACATTTTGCGCACCTGATGCCAAATGCTGTGCCGGGTTTGTTTTACCCCCTGGCAACAAGCTGGTTACATCCGTGATGCTCAACATTTGCATATGATCGAGCGCTGTACGATCCATCATATAGGACGTACTGAGGTTATTATCATTCCTATGGCCAGTAACTGTAACTTCGTTCAGTTTGAGGTTATCTTCTTGCAAAACCATCACCAAATCGGCGACGTCCCCATCAATCCGTGCTTCCACGTTTGTAGTTACATAACCCAGATAGCGTGCAGAGAGAATAACCTTTCCATTCGGAACCTTCTTAAGACGAAACTGCCCTTTTTCGTTAGCCGTTGCCCAGAGATCGTTCGCAGGAATAGATACGATGGCATGTGGAATGGGAAGGCTGTCACGACTGCTGATGACGACACCGGAAACTACGTGCTGGCCATATACCTTTCCCTTCCAAGCACCCAATATGAGTAAACTACCAATGAAGAAAAATGTTACTAATGGCCTTCTTAAAAATCGCACGGTTACTGATGAGTGTAAAAGCAATAAAGTGCAAAGATACAGCTATAATTTATTTAGGATGATTAAAAATTAAAAAATCACTCCTAAACCCAGTCGGACGAGCTATATGATCCGGACAATCATCACTGATTATCAAAAACTTATATCTTAATCTTCTACAATTTCGTAATCCGCATCACTAATTCCTCCTCCCTGGTTACGCATATGCGCTTCAAACTGTGAAGAGGCCGCCTTCAATCTTTTCAATACAATGGAAAAGGCAATTCCAATAATTCCCGCAAATACAAACGACATGCCAGTAAGGATCACCAATGACATCCCGACGATCATAGGCTGTGCAGCCAAAACCAGTGATAATACAATTCCCACCGTACTCGTGATGGCCAAAAGGTACCAGTTTGGAACTTGGGCGTCTTTCATGCTGAATGAAAAAATCAATCCCTGTATGGATCTCACCAGCAAGTGGAAGGCCACGATCAAGGCGATTACGAAAGCCGTAGAAGCAGGGTTAAACAAAAGAAATATCCCGGTAACAATGTGCAAAATCGCGCCGGCTATATGTAGCCCCTTGCCTTCCATTTTATTACTGGCATAGAAAAACAATTCAGAGAAGCCTGTCATGATTATGGAGATACTAAAAAAAGTAACCATTACCTTATAAGCCTCTTGTGGGATATTCAAGACATATATACCAAACAACATCAATAAAATACCAACTACCATGGGTACATACCAGTACTTGGTGGTTGTCTTCATTTTGTTAAGTATGCTATTCATCGCTCTATCATTTTTATGGTTAAAAAAATATCTGGGACATATAGCCCCGTCTTAAAACTTTAAATCCTGCTACCAGTGTGTCGGCAGCAGGATTCAAGTTAATTAATATTCATGAACATCTTTGTGATCATAAGGCTCCGCGGCCAGTGCATCGACGGGAAGTTCTGGTTTATCCCATCCAAACTTGTGCATGACACTATCTACTACCTGATATACCACCGGTACTGCTATCAGCGTCAGGAATAGAGAACTCATTAATCCACCGATAACAACCCAGGCCAAACCGTTCTTCAACTCGGCACCAGCACCGGTCGCCATTGCAATCGGCAACATACCAATCACCATCGCAATCGTTGTCATCAAGATCGGACGCAAACGCGCTTTGTTAGCAGGTAACAATGACTCATGCGTCGATTTCCCTTCCGATTTCAGCTGGTTGGTAAAGTCAACAAGGATAATCGCATTCTTCGCCACCAAACCGATCAACATGATGATACCCAAAATCGTAAAGATATTCAGCGTGTTGTTGGTCAACGCCAGTGCAAGCAAGGCTCCGATAATCGACAACGGAATGGAGAGCAATACTACCATTGGGTATATAAAGCTGTTGTAAAGACCCACCATGATGAAGTAAACCAAAAGGATAGAAATCACCAAGGCAATTAACATCGAGCCAAAACCTTCTGACTGACTTTCCATATCACCACCCCAGATATAGCCCACACCAACTGGTTTAGCTACATCCTTAATTGCAATTTCCAAATCACCTACTACCGCACTCGCCGAGCGACCAATTGCTTGTGATTGTACCTTCACAGAAGTGTTCTTATCCCTTCTTTCCAACTGGCTAGGTCCCGAACTTTCAGCAATTAGTGCGAATTGAGACAATTTAACCAGTTCGCCCCGACTGTTGGTGAATTGAATGTTGCTTACGTCGTTTACATTTTTACGATCGTAGTCATCAAACCTCACGTTGATATCATATTCATACTGTCCCTGACGGAATTTTCCATCCGTATTTCCGTTGAATGCCAACTGCATGGTACCCCCTACGGTTTGCAGGTTTAAACCCAGTGCAGCCATTTTATCACGATCCACCTGTACAGAAATTTCAGGGTTACCCGCTTCCGCCGAAAGTTTTACCTCCGATGCACCTGGTACTTTTCTCAAAGCAACCAACACCTTGTTTGCATATGCTGTAACACTATCCAAATCAGAACCTGTTACGATCATTTCTACCGGAGCTCTTTGCGCCATACCCAAAATGTTCACAGGAACCGTTTTCACCTTAGCACCAACCAATACCTTTTCAAGGTCCATTTTGATTTTAGCTGCGTATACATCCGAAGTTTCCTCTCTGTACTTTTTGTCAACGATTTTTACCGTAATCTCAGCTTGGTAAGCCGGTGTAAGCGTTGCTATACCCCCTGAGCTTGATTGCCCCACAACCGTAATCATCGAAGTAACCTCTTTTTTGGAAGCTAAGAAATCCTCAGCCTTACGCGTCATTTGGTTTGTTTGTTCGATAGAAACATCCTTTGGAAGCTCGATCTGAACAATAAACTCACCACGATCACCCATTGGCATAAACTCCGAGCTGATAAACTTCTTTGTCACCAACATGAATGATGAAAACAACAGAACAGTAATTATTATAACTGTTACGATTTTATGCGCCAAGCACCATTCAAGCAAACGTCCTACCCAAGCGGTAAATCTGGCAATTTGACTTTCAAACCAAAGAATGAATTTCTCGAATAAATTACTTCCTTTCAAGTGTTCTAATTTCCCAAATCTGGAAGTCATCAAAGGAACAAGTGTAAATGAAGTAAGTAAACTAAGCGATACCGCAATTACCACCACCAAACAGAATTCTCTCAAAATCAACGACACCATACTACTGCTCATTGAGATTGGCAAGAACACTACAATAATTACCAAGGTAATAGAGATTACAGTAAACCCGATTTCCTTCGCTCCATCAATAGAAGCTCTCACCCGGTTTTTCCCCATTTCCATGTGTCGGTAAATGTTCTCAATTACCACAATGGCATCATCCACCAGAATACCTACCACCAAAGAAAGGGCGATCAGCGACATCAAGTTTAGCGAGAAGTTCATCATATACATACCGATGAACGTTGCAATCAAAGAAGCCGGAATGGCCACCATTACAATCATCGCATTACGTAAGCTATGCAAGAACAAAAGCATGATAACGGCCACAAGTACAATCGCCAAGACAAGGTCAAATACTACCGCGTCAGCCGATTCAAGCGTATACTCAGAACTATCACTAGCAATCGATATGTTCACACCGTCCTTTTTGTATTCTTCATTTACTTCCAGCAAAATTTTCTTCACTGCTTTACTTACCTCTACTGCATTGGCGTCAGATTGTTTTACAATTTGAACGGTTAACGCGCTTTCACGATTCACCCGGGCAATTTTCTCAACATCCTTCTGAACGTCCTGAACATCAGCAATTTCTCTCAAACGAACCTGAGCTCCTTCTTTCGTTGTGGTTACGATCAGATTTCGCAACTCTTCTACCGACTTATACTTACCGGCCAAACGGATCAGGATATCCTGATTTTGCGATTTCACACTACCTGTCGGGAAGTCCAGGTTAGAAGTAAGGATTGCCTGCTGCACCTGTGATATAGACAAACCATAAGCCTGAAGTTTCGAAGCACTCAGGTTAACCTGAATTTCTCTTTCCTGACCACCCACCAGGTTCACTTGGGCAACACCCGTAATACGAGAAAGTACCGGCTGAATTTTCTTATCCATTAAGTCGAAGAAAGAAGCACCGTCCATTTTCGCCGTAGCAGCCATGGTGATAATCGGCAAATCATCCAGCGAGAACTTATTCAATGAAGGTGTTTTCGCATCGTCCGGCAAATCAGACAGAATCGCATTCACTTTACGTTGGGCATCATTCAATGCCAAATCCACATCTGCTCCTTCGATCAGTGTAATGGTGATCAGAGAAAGACTTTCGTACGAAACCGACTCCATTTTCTTCACCTTTTCCATGGTGGCAACGGCGTCTTCCAATTTCTTGGTAACCGTGTTTTCTACCTCCCCAGGAGATGCTCCGGGATATACCGTACTAATCGAAACTACCCCCGGCGAAAACTTGGGAAGCAATTCATAGTTGAGCGAGAAATAACTCAGAATCCCGAACAAGGTCAGTGCGATAAACACTACGATGACCAGCGTCGGACGTTTTATTGATATATTCGCAATTTTCATTATGTTCTTATTAATGATTTTAAAAAGTGACTCCTCTCAGGGAGCTTAACCAGGCAACCTGCTGTATTAATCCTTCTGAACAGCCACCGTAGCCCCGTCAACCAGGTTAATCTGCCCTGTTACAACTACTGATTGTCCCTCTGTTAAACCTGAAAGTATCACCACCGACTCGCCCATGATAGCACCCGGTGTCACTTTTGTAAGACGTACTTTGTTAGCACCTTCCAATATGTACACCTGATTGGCACTTACACTACCTACGAAAGCACTTCTTGGTATCACGATCGCTTCACCTTGTTTTTCAAATTTAAACACCGCTGAACCGTACATCCCCGCTCTGATTTTATTTCCCTGTGCGTTGTCCACTTTAATTTCCAATGGGAAGTTCAAAGATTCATCAGCCTTTGGTGCGATAAATGAAACACGACCTGAGAAAGTTTGCTCAGGGAAAACAGGCACTTTAATATCTACTTTGCTTCCTACCTGAAGTTGAACCACTTGACTCTCGTTTACAGAAACATTCAGTTTCAACTGAGATACATCTACGATATCGAATAAAGCTGTTCCTGGCGACAGATACGCTCCAACTTCTATATACTTCTTATTGATAACACCTGAAATAGGCGCCTTAATGTGCGAATCTCCAATTTTGGTTTTTGCCTGAGCTACACGATTTTCAGCATTACGTACCTGTAAATTGATGTCATCCAGCTGAGCCTGCGTTACCCCGCCGGTTTTGAATGAACTTGCATATCGCTCCTGATCTACCTTGATTTTCTGAAGAGCATCCTCCGCAGTTTGCATGTCAATGGAAAGGTATTTTTGATCAATAGTAGCCAGTATCTGTCCTTTGCCTACGCGATCTCCTTCTTTCACCCGAATGCCTGTTACAACACCACTAGTTTCAGAAGCAAATTTCAAGTCCTGGTTCGGAGCAAAATTACCGTTAGAGCTAAAATCTTGATCCAGATTCTTTTTTGACACCGTTACCACTTTCACAGCCGCAGCCCCACTTCCCTGGTTTACCAGTTCCACTTTCTCCTGATTCTTCTTTTTATTGTTGGTTAATACCGTTCCTATAAATAATCCGGCCGCAACAAGAACAACGATGGTTACAATAATTTTTTTCATTACTATTATTTTATTACAATGCTTTATGAAAGATTTTTTATTTGTTCAACAGACTTTTGATATCGCCTTTCGATTTTATCAATTCCACCTCTGCCACTTTAAAATTTAACATGGCTTCGTTGTAGCTGTTTTGCGCTTTAACCAGCTCCGATTCCGCATCCAATAGGTCGGTCAGGGTAGCTAAACCATTTTTGTAATTATTACGAGTACTTTCGAATACTTCCGATGCCAGTTCTTTGTTGGCTTTTTGCGCATTAATCGCTTGTAAACTATACGCTATTTGTTTTTTAGCGTTATCGAAATTCATCTGAAGACCATTATCCGTTTTCTTCATCTCTTCCTGACCTTTTAAGATTTCAAATTCTGCTTGTTTCGAACGTGATTTTCTTGAAAAGCCATCGAATACAGGGATTTTCAAGGTTAGGCTCACTGCGGAAACGTCATAGCTTAGTGACTTGCCGCTATATAAATTAAATCGGTTGCTTTGTGTTTGATAGTTATAATTGGCTGCCAATGAAAGTGTTGGATAAGCCTCTGCTTTAATGGCTTTCAATTGAAAGTCCAGCAACTCCTGCTGCTTATTCAAAACCTGATAAGAAAGCAAGGTTTTTGCGCTGAACGGCTCATTGCTGATCATCGGTGCGCTAGGGATTTCCATATTTTCAAGAGGTTCGTTAACAAGTGTGATTTGAGTTTCTATTGGCATTCCCATATAGTATTTCAGCAAATTCTCTTGCTGCGATATACCATTTACCAATTCCATTTTTTGTGTTTCGATATTGCTTTTGTTGACAATCACCCGATCCAGATCTATTTTTTTAGCCAAACCGTTTTCGAACTGTCCGCGAATCATGGTTTCCAGCTGCTCAATACGTTTGATATTTGCGTCGATTACATTCAGCTTTTCTCTGGAAATAACAACCTGATAAAAATTGGCTGCAACTTGCTGCATCACGTTTTCTTCGCTCACCTGAGCGGCAAGTCTGTAAAATTCAACACTACTTTTAGCGGCCTTTAAACCTGTAAAAACCTGCTTATTAAACAATTGCTGGCTAATCTGAACCTGTGACATCGCGTTCCATCTCTGACCCGCCTTAATCGCCATAAATTCACCGGGTTTACCACCAAACGCTTCGGTAGGTAATACAAACTGTGGAACTAATATGTTACCCGTTACGGAGCTATTGATATCCACCTTTGGGAGAGCGCCTGCCTTTGTTTCAATTACTTTTTGCGCTACGTTTTCTATATCAAGTCGCGCCTTTTTAATGACTTCACTATTGGCTAATGAATATTCAAGCGCATTTTGTAACGTAATGGGAGTTTGTGCATGGGTCTTGCTTAAAACAAGAAAACCAAATACAACAGGAATGAATTTTGTGAACTTCATTATAATGTCATTTTGAATTTAACACTACAAATTTGGCTCACAAGGCATCCTATATAAAGGAAGAAATAGGTGAAGCGGACAAAAAAGAGGGTGAAAATACTACGTTTGCGCCGCCAGAATAGAAACGGTAACACCTTCAATAAGAGCTGTGCGGTCTGAAAAGAAAAGTGACACTCGAGAAAAAGCCAACTTTTG
>CALGRQ010000525.1 GCA_937880795.1 uncultured Dyadobacter sp.
TTGACCCTATTATCGCTATAATTTCGTGGATCGCCTGGCTCTGGAAACATTTTTTCTAAGTACCAGGCGATCTTTTTTTGCCAACAATCTATTGCTCTGCCACATACACATTACGCTTAATCCTTCCGACATTCTTCGTTTTCTTTTATAAGGTCTCAATAGCCTATACCCGATAATACGATGTATTCTATCAGTATGTTAAGTGCTTTTTAAGCTTAATAGAAATTAGAAATCCGCCAGTAGGCAAGTACCAAACTTCACTATGCTATGAAATTATTCAAAACCGACCACGGAATTATACTGGACCACAACGAAGTGTATTATCGTTTGCATGAAACCGATTGGGATACCGTTGTAAATCGAGACGACCTATATGAATGGTTGGAACTTCAGAAGAGCAGTCTTATCCCCATAACTTTTAATGAGGAGACCCCTTTCCCGGACATTTTAGCGCCTATTGGCTCTCAGGAAGTTTGGGCATCAGGAGTTACCTATTTCAGAAGCCGCACAGCACGAATGGAAGAGTCGGAAAAAGCCGGGGGCGGGAGTTTTTATGATCGGGTATATGACGCAGAAAGACCAGAATTGTTTTTCAAATCGCTGGCGTGGCGGGTGATCGGAAATCATGGAACGGTTCGCATCCGAAAAGACTCAGGATGGGATGTGCCCGAACCGGAACTAACCCTTTTTGCTACCACATCTGGCACTTTGGTGGGATATACCATTGGAAACGATATGAGCTCAAGAAGTATTGAAGGCGAAAACCCACTTTACTTACCGCAGGCTAAATCTTATACGGGGAGTGCCGCATTAGGCCCCTGTTTATATGTTCCGGCGGAGCCCCTACCCAGCGATACCCTCATCGACCTTTCAATCGTTCGAGAAGGTGTGGAAGTTTTTAACGGTGAAGTTACCTTGTCACAAATGAAACGGAAACCGGAAGAGTTACTAAGTTACCTTTTCCGCGAGTTATCCTTTCCGCAAGGCTGTTATCTCATGACTGGGACAGGAATTATTCCAGACTCGGACTTCACGCTTCAACAAGGTGATGTTGTACATATTACCATCGAACCTATTGGTACCTTAACCAATGTAGTGGGATAATTTATCCGAGATTTCGTTCTCAATAAAGTATACCTATATACAAAATAACGCCATTTGTTATTTACTTTTGGAGTTCCTGAATGTAGTAATCAGGAACTCCTTTTTGATTACGGAGCAATAACATATGCATGACCACACTCGAATAACTGCCCTATGAAAAATAAAGAAGGGGCACCCACAAAAGATTCAAAAATTGACAGTATTCAGGTATTACGGGGCATCGCGGCGTTGATTGTGGCTATATATCACCTCAAATATCTGACAGCCGACAATCCGGTGTTTACCTCCCTACTTGATTTTTTCTTTAACAATGGAGCCGCCGGAGTCAATCTATTTTTTGTGATTAGTGGTTTCATCATGGTCTATATCACAGGGTCTAAACACTATACGCTTCGCGATGTAGTTGATTTTTTGACCAAACGCCTGATCAGAATATGGCCTACATATGCACTCATTACGTTGGGGTACGCATTTTTAACGTATAGGTTTCAAATAAGCCAACAGATATGGCCTATACTGCGAAGCATTTTATTCATCCCACTCGCCGATCATACCCCTCCATTTTATGGCTACTCGGTACTTTCTGTGGGCTAGAGTCTCAATTACGAAATTTATTTTTACCTGTTGGTCGGTATTTCGTTATTATTTGCACGATATAAATGGATTGTTTTCTTCGCACTCATCTCCATTACACTCATTGCTTTGCCAGTGGGCGTTGGACACTTCACCATTGATCCTACCAAAGCGTATAATTGGGGTAATGGCTACCTCAATATGATTACCAATCCCATCATTTGGAACTTCGTTTATGGCGTATTGATTGGCTTGCTCTTTATTCAACCTACTTGCCACCGCCTACTATCGCAGGTTTTCTCCTCCTCAACGCTCGTTTACGGTGTGGTTGTGCTTGCTGTGTGGCAATATTTATCAGGTTTTTTTGGAGGACAAGGGCTGCATCAATGGGGTGTGGGCTCGGCACTGCTATTTATAGCGGTCCTATTTTATACCAGCAATAATGGCACACAGTTTCCCCAATGGCTCGTGCGCCTGGGCGATATATCATTCTCAATCTACCTGTTACACCTGCCCGTCATGTTGCTGATCGAAACCATTTTTCAACGTTTAGGCTACCCCATATATGGCAAAGGGAGTGCTATGTTTTTCCTGACCATAGCCATGACCATTATTATTTCGGGGATTTCGCACCAATGGCTGGAATTGAAATTATCCAATACTATCAAAAATTGGATGATTTCTTCCAAAAAATAGAAAGTTCAAAAATTATTTAACCACCCTGTTCTGTACGGCGGCGTAATTTTCATTGATAATCTGACGACGATCTGCTCCCCAAAGCCGCTTCACAAACTTTGCATACCGCTTGGCGATATAATCTGTTGGATAACTCAAATGATGCCCCTTCAATGGCTCATAATTTAGCTCATAAGGGATGTTGAGCGCTTGCAATCGACTGGACGTATTTTTTGCCCCCTCGGTAGAAAAATAGTATTCACAAAAAAACAGGTTTCCCTTTTCGTAGGCAAGTACATCATCACCGGTTCGCTGAAAAAATAGCGTTGGAACATCATTTTGTTTGGTGATGTAGTTGCTTTGCAAAATGGCATACCCCACATTGGTGAGTAAGGCTCTCACTTTAAATCCAGTATGATTTGGATAAGGATCCAGTCTGCCTAACGTTTTTACAATTCCCGGACTAACCTTTTCAAAATCGGCTTCTGTCATATATAAAAAAGCGGATGCCGCTATACCACCGGCGCTGCTCCCACCAATCACGACGTTTCTAGGATCAATTTTAAATTTGGCAGAGTTATCCATGAAATAATGGAGTGCCACATATATATTCCTGAACCGATCTATATATAGCCTGATAAACCTCCAAATTATTGCCATTACAGGCAAAACCTTCACGGGCTCCATTAAATCCTATCCGGT
>CALGRQ010000526.1 GCA_937880795.1 uncultured Dyadobacter sp.
TCTAAAACTCCTGCTGGTGGCGGTGTTTTTGGTGGTGAAGAGGTAAACAGACAAATGATTCGCTGGGAAAAAGGGCCGGACAACAACCTGTTACTTCGCTCGGTTACAGTAGTAATGGCCAGTCCCGATAGCACCAAGCCTATTTACCAAGCCGTTAAAAATTCTAACTCTGATCCGATTATTGGCGTTTTTGAAATAAAGGCTGTAAAAAAGGAATCAGCAGGTAACTCTTCTGTTATCGACATCACCGATTTTTTCAATAGCGACAACCAGGTATTTTCGCTGAGCAGCGTTTCCAAACAACTGCTTAAGATTGCAGCATTTAAAAAAGATGCATCTTTTGTTGAGAAAATCAGTAGCTACCCTATCAACACAGAAATCAGAACTGTTAAAACGTTTTCTGTAATCCCACAAACCATTACACTTAGCCCAGCTCCTCAGATTGGACGCTATTTACCCGCAGGACTTGATGCTGGCGTAGTAACGATGGAGATGAATACTTCACTCATTCTATTGCCGAAAATCCCAATGAGAAAAAGGTTTTTCGACAGCCGAGTGGGCTATTTCGCAAACAAGTATGCTGTTTTTGGTGAGGAATCTCAAAAATCCGATGAAGAGGTTTTTGCTGTACGCTGGCGCCTGGAGCCCAAAAACGCAGCCGATGCACAGCGTCAGAAAAACGGTGAGCTTATTGAGCCTAAAAAACCAATTATTTACTATATCGACCCTGCTACACCCGTTAAATGGAGAAAATACTTAAAGGCTGGTGTGGACGATTGGCAAACTGCTTTTGAGCAAGCCGGATGGAAAAATGCAATTCGTGGTGAATACTGGCCAGAAGGCGATTCGACCATGAGCCTGGAAGATGCACGCTTCTCGGTAATCAGATATTTTGCTGCTGACATTCAAAATGCATATGGACCAAATGTACACGATCCACGAAGTGGCGAAATTTTAGAAAGTCACGTAGGCTGGTACCACAACGTCATGCGCCTGCTCCGTAACTGGTATATGATTCAGGCGGCGGCTGTTGATCCAAATGCCCGTACCAAGAACTTCAGTGATGAATTAATGGGAGAGCTGATTCGCTTTGTTTCATCTCATGAAATTGGTCACACAATCGGTTTGAGACATAACATGGGTGCCAGCTCAGCAACGCCTGTTGAAAAGCTGCGCGACAAAGCCTGGTTAGAAAAGAATGGCCATACTTCGTCCATCATGGACTATGCCCGCTTTAACTATGTAGCACAACCAGAAGATGGCATTACCAATTTGTTCCCAAAAATCGGAGATTATGACAAATGGGCCATCGAATGGGGATATAGCAATATCCAAGGAACAAAAAGTCCTGAGGAAGACCAGAAAATCCTGAACGAGAAAACGAAAGAGGCCTATAAGAATCCTAGACTTCGTTTTGGTACGGAAATGAGTCCATACGATCCGCGCTATCAAACAGAAGATTTGAGTGATAACGCCATGATTGCCTCAACATACGGAATCAAAAACTTGAAAAGAATTCTTCCTCAGCTAAATACCTGGACAAAGGAAGATGGACAAAGCTATAAAGAGCTTGAAGAGCTTTACGGAAATGTAGTGAGCCAATATCGTAGATATATCGGTCATGTGGTAAAAAATGTGGGTGGTATTTATGATACACCAAGAACCTATGACAGCGAAGGCGAAACATTCGTTACCGTTCCAAAAGCTACTCAAAAAGAGGCTGTGGCTTTCCTAAACACAGAGTTGTTCAAAACGCCAACCTGGCTGATGGACCAAAATGTGTTGAACAAAATTAAGCCGGAGTCGGGCGTGGAAGCAGTGAAGAGCTTGCAGGATTTTGCATTAACTTCTTTGTTTGCCGGAGATCGTGCGGTACGTCTGATCGAAACTGGTATTTCTTCTAAATACTACACATTAGACGACATGTTCACAGACCTGGAAGCCGGTATATGGTCTGAGGTTAAAGCGGGTGGCGCAATTGATGTATACCGCCGAAACTTGCAAAAGGTTTATACTGAAAAGCTAATTGCCTTGTTAAAACCAACCAAAGTGAATGTACAAGCAGTTCCTGTGGGCATCACTTACGGATATGCCACTAAGGTTGTTGACACCGAAAAAACGGATATCCCATCTATATCGCGTGCTCATTTGGAAGGATTGAGAAGCGCCATGCTGGCTGCCATCCCAAGAACCACAAATAAAATGAGTAAATACCATTTACAGGATTTGTCACAAAGAATTAAAGTGGCATTGGATCCTAAATAATCATTTGCACACAAATAAAGGTTGATAAGAAAGCAGATAATCGCTTACTTATCAACCTTTGTTCGTTTATAGCCTGTACAACTTCATGACTCCACTCGCGGAATTACTCAAACATCATGTTCATTTTGCCCCGGTGGTCCTTAACGCCAAGCCTTATCGAAAGCTGGATTTTTCGATTGGCAACGAAGTTTTGCGTGAAAAGGACCTCTCGGATATAGCTTCATTTACCCGTTATGTTTTTAACGACATGCTATCTCAAGGCGATTATTATGGCGTAGGTGGTTACAACGAAAACAGGATTATATACCGGCAATTGCATCATTTTGTACAACCTGAAGCACAACCTCGTTGTATTCACTTAGGGATTGATATATGGACACCTGCCGGTGAGCCTATATATGCGCCATTCCCTGGAAAGGTGCATAGTTTTGCTTTTAATGATCATGAGGGAGACTACGGCCCCACCCTCATTCTGGAACATCAAATACAGGAATTAACCTGCTACACGCTATATGGGCATCTATCACTTGATTCACTGCCTGGCCTATTTCCAGGCAAAAAGTTTGAGGCGGGTGATCAAATTGCAACTGTTGGCGATTTCCCAATCAATGGAAACTGGCCCCCGCATCTTCACTTCCAGATTATTGAAAATATGGGTAGTTACAACGGTGATTTCCCTGGTGTATGCAGCGAAGGAGATCGATCAACGTTCCTGACCAATTGTCCTGATCCCAATTTGATTCTTCGTATTCCGGAACTGGGCTAGCGTTATAGTATTTATCGCTTATGCTTTTCCAAATTGGGCAAAAACCCTGTAATAAGCCCGATAAG
>CALGRQ010000527.1 GCA_937880795.1 uncultured Dyadobacter sp.
GGTATCGGAATGAATACCATGAGCCACATTTATTTATCCCCAGCAGAACAATTTCAGTCGTCTTCTTCCAAAATCAGTTGCATAAATACGGCATCCAGCCACTGATCAAATTTATAGCCTACCTCACGCAGATATCCCTTTTCTATAAACCCGAATTTCTTGTGAAATTCAATACTTCCCCGGTTGGAAGCATCAATAACACCAATCATGGTGTGCAGTCCCGACTCCCGGGCACGTTGAATCAGGCTTTTCAGCAATTTACCACCTACACCAATTCCTCTCGATTTGTCGTCCAGATAAATGGAATGTTCTACACTAAAACGATAACCAATTTTGGGTTTAAAAATGTTATAGGATCCATAACCAATCACCTCCTTATCATGCTCGGCCACAATCACCGGCATACCGTCCTGAATCATTTTTTCGAACCATGCAGTTTGTTCCTCCAGTGTTCTGATGTCATAATCATAAATGGCCGTGGTAGTAAGAATGGCTTGATTGATAATATTCAGTATGACGGGTAAGTCTTTGGGCGTAGCGTTTCTTATTATAATATCCATTAAATAAATTCAATCAATTAGAAAGGTGGTGTTGACACTTCAAAGTTAGCCCAAATTCGCAAATCTCAATTGATTACACAACCCCCTTATGAAACTTTGTAGAATTTATTTTCCATTCCTCAACTTTTCCAATAGTTTTGTTAAAACTTTAGGGGTGTCCCAAGCGGACTGAGATAATACCCTTTGAACCTGATGCAGTTAGTACTGCCGATAGGGAAAAGTAGAAGATACATATCTTGTATCTTCATGGTTCTTTCGCGAGGTCCATTCCTGAAGTTTTATATACAAAACAAAAATCGGAATGGAAGTATCAATTAATCAGAAACTTACAGACATCCCTGAAAACCAATCGGTTCATCAGCTTGTACTGTCTTTGTACCAATCTGTCCCACGTGGCATTGCCGTTGCCGTTAATCAAGCCGTTGTACCGCGCTCGCAATGGACCGGGCACCTTCTCTCTTCACAGGATCAGATTACGTTGATCAGCGCTACATCTGGAGGCTAACCCTATAATGACCCAAGCTAATATGAAACTGATCGTCGTATCTGCACCGGGGTTTTTCCCAGGAGAGACAAGTCTAATAAACAAGCTGTTTGAGGTTGGGCTTAGCTGTTTGCACCTGCGCAAGCCCTTATCATCCGAAAGCGACTTTAACCACTTTCTATCTCAAATAGAACCTGTATTCCTATCCAGGATTGCGATACATCAACATCATGTATATGCCACGGACTACGGAATTAAAAGACTTCATTTTCCAGAAAATGACCGTTTACAAATGTCGGAGAGCGGTATTAACAAACTGGTACATCAAGGCTATACCCTAAGCACCTCTATACACAACCTATCAGAAACTAGTCAATTATCAGAAGGCTTTGCATATACCTTTTACGGCCCGGTTTTCAACAGCATTTCGAAACCCGGCTACCAGGGTATAATATCCAACGACTTTTGCTTTGAAAATCCTATGAAAAAAATAAAGGTAATCGGTTTAGGAGGTATCCAAATGAATAACCTCCTTAGGGCTATGAAAATGAATTTTGACGGTCTGGGGCTGCTTGGGGCTATATGGCAGGATCTTCCGCGAGCCGTTGACAATTTCACATCCATTCAGAAAGCAATCCACCACACCCATGATCGATAGACTACATTTTATATCCAGCGAAACCGAAGAAATTTCCCACATCGCCAGTATTGAGAAGGCACTGGATGCGGGCTGTCGCTGGATTCAACTTCGGGTTAAGGGGCAGTCGGAAGATGAAGTGTTCAATCTTGCACAAAATGCAAAACAACTCTGCGAGCGTTATCAGGCAAAACTAATCATCAATGATTATCCCAATGTCGCCCAACGCATAAACGCAGATGGCCTGCATCTGGGTTTGACCGACATGACCATACGTGAAGCACGAAACATTGTCGGAAACGCGATGGTGATTGGTGGGACTGCCAATACCCATGAGGATGTTTTGGCACGAATAAAAGAAGGTGCCAACTATGTGGGTTTAGGCCCATATCGGTTCACAACAACCAAAGCAAACCTAAGTCCTGTACTCGGTCTTCAAGGATACATGACCATTCTCAATTCTTTAAAAGACCAGGGTTCTTCGATCCCCATCATAGCCATCGGCGGAATCACCAGTGCGGATGTCGACGAACTTATATCCAACGGCATTTATGGCGTCGCTATGTCCAATGGAATACTCCAAACTAAAAACCCTAAAAAAACGGTTTCTCAAATCCACCAAATTTTATGTTAAAAATAGCCGATAAAACATTTTCATCCCGACTATTTACCGGTACGGGAAAATTTAGTTCCAATCAAACGATGCAGGATGCCATTCTGGCATCGGGATCTGAACTGGTTACAGTTGCGCTGAGAAGAGTGAACCTAAACAGCCCGGAAGACGATATCCTGAACCATTTGCAACATCCTATCATAAACCTTTTACCCAATACCTCAGGTGTGCGTACAGCCAAAGAAGCCATTTTCGCAGCTCAGCTAGCCAGAGAAGCATTGGAAACCAACTGGCTGAAACTTGAGATACACCCCGATCCCAAATATCTGCTGCCCGACCCCATTGAAACATTAGTCGCAACCGAGGAACTTGCAAAACAGGGTTTTGTAATCTTGCCCTATGTACACGCTGATCCTGTTTTATGTAAACGTCTGGAAAATGCCGGAGCCGCAGCTGTAATGCCGCTGGGTTCACCCATTGGTAGTAACAAGGGCTTAAAAACACTGGATTTTTTAGAAATTATTGTTGAGCAAAGTAACGTTCCCGTGATTGTAGATGCCGGTATAGGGGCTCCTTCCGATGCGGCCAAAGCCATGGAAATAGGTGCGGATGCGGTGCTAGTTAATACCGCCATCGCCGTTGCAGGTGACCCAATACAAATGGCCAGGGCGTTCAAGCTGGCAGTAGAAGCCGGCCGCATGGCTTATCTGGCTAAGTTGGCAAAACAAGGCAGTATAGCGGTAGCAAGTAGTCCTTTAACCGCATTTTTAGATGAATAGCTTCAAAACCATTTTCGAAAACCACAGTTGGGACGAGGTAAAACAAAGCATTTACGCCAAAACTAAAATGGATGTAGAGCAGGCTTTACATTCTAACAAACGAACCCTGGAAGACTTTAAAGCACTGATTTCCCCCAGTGCCGCACAGTACCTGGAGCCCATGGCTGTGCTCAGTCAAAAACTAACCCAACAGCGGTTTGGGAAAGTGATTCAATTATACATTCCGCTGTACCTTTCCAATGAATGTACGAATATTTGTACTTACTGCGGATTTAGTCTGGACAACCGTGTTCGCAGAAAAACCTTAACAGAGCCAGAAATTTTAAAAGAGATAGCCGTCATTAAAGAATTAGGTTACGAACACATTCTGCTGGTTACCGGTGAAGCACAACAAACCGTGCATGTCGAGTATTTCAAAAAAGTACTGCATTTAATTCGTCCTTATTTCGCCCAGGTTTCCATGGAGGTCCAACCACTTTCTATCGAAGAGTATGGCGAATTAATCCCACTTGGTTTAACTTCGGTATTGGTATATCAGGAAACATATCACCAGGAAGATTACAAAAAGCATCATCCCAAAGGAAAAAAATCTAACTTTAACTATCGATTAGAAACCCCGGACCGGCTTGGGCAGGCCGGAATCCATAAAATGGGATTGGGTGTTTTAATTGGGTTGGAAGAATGGCGAACCGATAGTTTTTTTACAGCTTTACATCTTCAATATCTTGAAAAAACCTATTGGCAAACCCGTTATAGTCTTTCCTTTCCAAGACTTCGTCCATTTTCGGGGGGCTTGCAGCCCAAGGTAGAAATGAGTGATCGTGAATTGGTGCAACTCATCTGTGCGTATCGTTTGTTTAATGAGGACGTAGAAATTTCACTCTCTACCCGGGAATCTGAACAGTTCCGCAATCATTGTATCAGACTTGGGATTACGTCCATCAGCGCCGGTTCAAAAACCAATCCTGGCGGATATGCTGTTGAACCAGCCTCTTTGGAGCAGTTTGAAATTTCGGATGAAAGAAGTCCTGAGGAGATTTCCCGGGTAATTAGGTCACAGGGCTATGAACCCGTTTGGAAGGATTGGGATCAGTGTTTTCATGCCCAATAATGAATTGTTTGACAATGGTACAGGAATAAGCATACGAGCGAAAAAGTGGAAGCAAAGGAAAGAAAAAGATATATCCGACAAATTACCCTTACCGAAATGGGGCTCGCCGGACAGGTTAAATTAAAAGCAGCACGGGTATTGGTAATTGGCGCTGGTGGCCTGGGTTGCCCGGTTTTGCAATATCTCACTGCCGCCGGTGTGGGACATATCGGCATTGTCGACAATGACACCGTGGACGAAACCAATTTGCATCGCCAAATTTTATATCATGCCGGAGATATAGGTCAAAACAAAGCCGAAACCGCAGCCAAAAAGCTGGCGGTAATGAATCCGTACGTAAAATTGCTTCCTATACCAGTAAGACTGGATGCGGAGAATGCACAACAGATCATTCAAAACTATGACCTTGTGATAGACGGCTCCGACAACTTCCCTACCCGATATGTTACCAACGATGCCTGTGTTGCCACCAACAAACCACTCATTTTTGGTTCCATTTTGCGGTTTGAAGGGCAGGTATCTGTTTTTAATTATAAGAATGGGCCTACTTATCGTTGCCTTTTCCCCGAAGCCGACGAGGGGGATAACTGTGAAATGGCAGGGGTAATGGGCGTTTTGCCGGGTATTATTGGCAGCTATATGGCCAATGAGGCAATCAAAGTGATTTGTGAAATTGGAGAAACACTCTCAGGCAAACTACTCATCATAAATACCCTTACCAATCAGACCAATATATTCCATTTTGAAAAAAGTCGTGAGGTTACACCTCCCTCGCCCCCCATTCAATCACCCACTAGCAATAGCCCGAGTCAGCTCTCCTGGACCGATTATGAAAGGATCGTTCAGGAAAAACCAAATAGCCTTTTACTCGTTGACGTACGGGAAGCTTATGAATTTGAAGAGGATTTTGTGGGCGGCATCAATATACCCTTACCCGATTTACCCGAAGAACTGACAACAATGCCTGCCGACAAAACCATCGTGTTTTATTGCCGAAGCGGTGTGCGCAGTTTAATGGCCGCCAAACTATTGGACAAAAGCCATTTTGAAGGAAAAGGATACTGGATGAAGGAGGACATCTGATAATTTTTGACTAAAAGTTTATGCTTTTTACGTGCATAAACAACACCCTATACCACACTAACTCACAGCCCATTACAACAGCGAACAACTTTTAGAACCACATAAAAGAGACGGTCAGTTTTAATAAAATTTTACTCTATAAGTTTGATAGATTAAACAGTTTTACTAGTTTTGCCGTAAGATTTTAAGTGCGCATTCTTAAATAACTTAACCCATGCTGCAAAAAGTTCTCTCGCTGAAATTGCCCTCGCATCCTGCCTGGTACCTTTTACCCATCAGTATTTTTGTATTGATTACCGGGTATCTGACTCTAAATGGCACCATCAGCTTGGATCAGGAAAGCTTCCAATCATTTCTCGAAAGCGACTTTGCATTGTACCTTTTGGTAGGTTTGGCTGCACAACTTGTGGATGGTGCACTCGGCATGGCTTATGGGGTTACCTGTACATCTTTCTTGCTCAGCCTTGGCGTAACACCAGCGGTTAGCAGTGCCAGTGTGCACGTGGCGGAGATGTTCACAACCGGAGCTTCTGCTATTTCACATTTTCGGTTTAAAAACATCAACAAGAAACTATTCAAAAGCTTGCTTATACCGGGTGTTCTGGGTGCGGTGATAGGCGCTTACCTGTTATCAGACGTTATTGATGGTGAGTTCATCAAGCCTTTCATAGCCTTTTATATGTTAATATTGGGGCTGATTATCATCAGAAAGGCCATCCAAAAAAATAGGGCAAAGAACAAAACCAAAAGAATTGGCCTTTTGGCTGCTTCCGGAGGTTTTCTAGACTCTATCGGAGGTGGTGGATGGGGCCCCATCGTAACTTCTACCCTACTTGGCCAAGGCCGTGACCCCCGATATACCATTGGCTCGGTAAATGCGGCCGAGTTTGCCATTACATTTGCCAGCGGGATTACATTTTTGATATTCCATGGCGTAAATAGCTGGCAAGTTGTATTAGGTCTTATTGTCGGAGGTGTTATAGCAGCGCCACTTGGTGCACTGGTAGTAGGAAAAATTAAGCGGAAACCGTTGATGCTAACCGTTGGTATACTGGTTATTGCCCTAAGTTTACGTACTATTTTAAAAAGTACTGGGGTTTTATAACCTTACAAATTTGAGCATCGGGTTCAAAATCACTAGATTTGCCCCATTCTGCTGCTGAACATGACGACCGATTTCGGATATATTCTTCTATTTATTATTGCTGCAATGGCCCTTATCGGGTTAATGCTTACCATTGCCAAATTTTTACGACCTCACCGTCCAAATGAAGAAAAACTGACTACCTATGAGTCGGGAGAAGATCCACTGGGAAATGCCAACATCCGTTTCAACGTGCGCTTCTATGTCATCGCACTCATATTTGTACTCTTCGAAATTGAACTCCTTTTTCTCTTTCCCTGGGCTGTTGTTTTTGGAAATGAAGACCTGATAAACCAAACCGACGGTTTATGGGGATGGTTTGCCCTGGCAGAAATGACCGTGTTTATTGTTATTCTGATCATCGGACTTGCCTACGCATGGGCAAAAGGGTATCTGGATTGGGTACGGCCTACCCCACTCGTTCCTGAGGTTAAGTCGCCCGTACCGATGGATCTCTACCAAAAAGTGAACGAGAAATACAAAAAGCAATAAAGGCGTTTAAAAATTTCTTAGTGCATACCCCGCCATTTCTTATGCCCCCCTTTCGGAAAAAACACCAATCCGAGTGAAGTATATAGTTGGTTGGCTTTAAATGAAGGTAAATCCGTAATCTGAACATCATCTCCCCGCCATTTCCCCCTGCGCAAGATTGGTAAATGATAGGATGCCTTTGCACTTAGATAAACCTGGTCATACACTTTGGGAAACCAGTTCATTTTATAGTCAACACCTATACCACCGTGCAAATTGAGGCTACCATTGTATAGCTTCATGGACTCAAAACCGTTTGGATTCTGCAATACCTGCGACAGCGTAGCCGATTTATTGTTTTTGATCCTTGTCTGGTATAGCATCAGATCCCAACCTAGGGGTATTTACCAATTTGGGGCTGGCATCCACCCCTATACCAATTCCTCTGAACATGCTTCTCGGTACATTTTTGTCCTTGTGATTGTTAGTGCTATTCATCAAAATCAATCGATGCTCCATATAAAACTTTTCCGTATCCATGCGTTTGGTAAGCACTATGGATGCCATAACCGGCTCAAACGGTTCAATTTTCATCACCTTCATCTTGTCCCGGATCGCCTTGAAACTATTATTGGACAAAACTCCAACTTCAAGGTGGACTCCCAAACCGCTCGCATACTTCTTCCGGGTATGTGTACTATCTGTATCCTGCTGTGATTGAGCTTTTACGAATGTTGCCAGAAACATAAGACTGGCCAGTAACAAGTTTTTCATAGTGTTATATGTTGGTGTGTAAATAATGATCCCCCTAAACAATCCCTTTTCTACCCATTTATAGTTACTTTTGTTTATCAACCATAAGTACTGGCGAGCAATTATTATACCAGCTTGCCCACGAAAATTGTAATCAATGAGTGATAGAATAAAAACCGGCGACGGTGGAATTATACTTACCAATGCCGAAGACCTCATGAACTGGGCTCGCCTCTCTTCGTTATGGCCAATGGGCTTTGGGTTAGCCTGCTGTGCCATTGAAATGATGGCAACCTATGCCTCTCATTATGACCTTGAACGCTTTGGGATTATGCCGAGGCCTTCCCCCCGCCAATCGGATGTGATGATTGTTGCCGGGACCGTCACTTTTAAGATGGCAGACCGAATTCGAAGGCTATATGAGCAAATGCCTGAACCTCGCTATGTGATATCGATGGGAAGTTGCTCCAATTGTGGAGGTCCCTATTGGGAACATGGCTATCATGTGGTGAAAGGTGTGGACAGAATCATCCCCGTGGATGTATACGTGCCTGGCTGTCCGCCTCGACCAGAGGCACTCATCGGTGGATTCATGAAGTTGCAGGAAAAAATTAGAGGAGAACACCCGCTGGCTCCCGAACTTTTTTTAGAAATGGAAGGTAAATCGGATTAATGTGTCCATCAGCCAAAACTGAGCAGGCAATGTTCCCAATTACCTTTTTCATCACCGTGAAACGTGTTTATATGGTTGATGGCCTTGTTAGCATAATACAATGCTAACCCGATCCATTACTTTGAACAATAAAATTCTTTTAAATTTCCCCAGAGAATGACATTCCAGGAAATCGTTAATATACTAGAAACCCAATTTGCCGACTTGGAGATGGCTGCTGATGAGAAAAATCCGCAACCCGTATTGAGCATTCCGGCAAACCAAATTGCCGCAGTGTGCCAATTTCTGCATGGACACGATCAGTTGTACTTTGACTATCTGGCTTGTATAACAGCCATTGACAACGGTCCTGGTGCGGCTACCATGGAGGTGATATACAATCTGACGTCGATTCCATATGGCCATGATTTAACGCTAAAAATTGTATTTCCGAGAAATACAGCAGACCAATCCTTACCTACGGTACCAACGGTTAGCCATATCTGGCGAACCGCAGATTGGCACGAAAGAGAGGCCTTTGATTTATTTGGTATACATTTTACCGATCACCCAGATTTACGACGCATCTTGCTTCCTGAGGACTGGCAAGGACATCCACTCAGAAAGGACTATACCGTACAGGATCGTTACCATGGTATTTATGTAAATTATGAGGACGGCCCAAAGCTGGAATAAAATTTATACATTAGACCGAGATAAACCAGAAAGGTAAAACCTCTTTCATATTCGTTACATACGCTAAAAAAACGAGCATGCGCTTCATCTCCCTCGCAGTCATTCTGATCTGCCTCTCTATATCAGCTTTTGCAGCTACTGATTCACTGATTATACAAGGAAAAGTCCTGAATCTGAATGGACGTTTGTATAGACAAGCTCCGGCCATTACATTCTCCCGAAACAATATTTTACAGCCGCAGTCTGAATTGAGCAAGCAGGCTCCACTTGCGGCAGATGGCAGTTTTAGGGTATCCCTCCCGATGATATATGCCAAGGAGGAAATATATCTCGATTATTCCGGGAAAGCTTTTACCACTTTTCTTGGTTCGCCGGGAACCATTGATATTGTTTTTGACGGCGACTCCCTGGGTAAAGCCAAACGGCTGTTTTACTTCGCCGGTGAAAATGCTGAAGCCAATAACCAAAATTTCAGCTACCTTGATGCAGAATCTAATAGATTAGCCTCCAACCCAGCATTGGGAAGCAAATTCTACGAAACCTTTTGGGCAAAAAGCCCCAACGAGGTTCAGGAACTGGCTGCAAAGCGGGCCGAGCTCAAATTATCCGCACTAACCGTTGTTGGGCAAAAAGGTATGATTGACCCAACCATGAGAACCTGGGCCCAATCCCTGGCTCAGGATGAAAAGCTTCAAAATTTATATGAGTACGCACTGGCCAATTATTTTTCGGTGAGTAAGGATCTGTTAGATAGCTTAAACCGACTTTCACAATCTCCCCTAACAGCCCAGCGCGTAACTTGGGCAAGTCGATTTGGCTCTTTTGCGGATCGAGCCATAGCGGATAAAATGGCAGGAACGCCAGGCAGGTCCAATTCACTGCCGGTTCGCCGAATGGCCTATCTGATCCTAAGCAATGGAATCAATCTTAGCCATGAAGAAAAAACATTGCTCAATGCTATTTCGGAGAAAGGAACTGCCGAGAAGACCGAAATTGATTTTCTGAGCCGCATGTACGCTAAAAATGAAATCACATTAAACCTTTTGTTCGGTTATGAACGGGAAAGCCGGCTATATGGTGACTTATATGATAGTACAGCCCGAGAATTTTTAAAGGCAAGATATCTACCGAAAAACTTCCACAAGTATACGTATGCACAACAAGTTCGGCTTGGTAAGCATATACAAAGCACGTTAACCATTCCGGAGTTTAAAAAATCATTGGAAGAAATCGTTAACATTGAGGTAAAGGATAGTACCGATGTTGCTAAACTTATTGCGTTTAAGGATGCAGGCATTCAACCCACAGAAGCACTGCCTGGCTATTACATTAGTGCCTCCAGAGAAAAAGGAACAACCTGGTTTAATAATATTGTGGATTCCTACAAAGGCAAAACCATCTATGTAATTAAATGGAACTTTGATGATGAAAAGAGCAGACAAGAACTGGAATATGTAGCCGCATTGCAACAAGAGTTACCCAATGACGTCGTTTTCTTATACCTGCATGTTCCTTTAGAAGAAACGGGGATTTCTGGAGACCTCGTAAAACAATATATGGTTCGTCACCGTCTAAAAGGAACCCATTTGTTCCTAAGTGGTTATCAAGCATCAGACCTATTATTCCGGCTTAATCCGATTGAACCGGGCACCTTCGCTATAATCCGACCAAACGGGAAATTTTATGCAAAGAGCGCACCGGGCCCCTCTTCCATGAACAGAACCATTCAGGCAATTTTAGAGGCTCGAAGCAAATAATTATTTTCTAGATCGTATTTTGTACCTTACCTAAACCAATAAGCCTATACAGACAAGAAACACCGGTTCCCTCAATTGCAATGCTTTGTCTTTAATGTGCTATGTATAAGTATTTGCTTCTTTTCCTACTCATGACCCATCTGTCGGCGGCTCAACCAACCGACAGTCTAAACACGGTTACTCATGATCGGGATAGCATTCGATATACCAACCTCAAAATTCGTATGTCGAAAACCAAATTTTCCAAAGCGGTATATAGGCTGTTGTTTCGGGATGTATACAACCGGGGGAAAGTAAAGGAAGTAAAGGCTATTGAAACCAATCCCTTCACGGAATATGAAGGAATGGTGATCAGAAACATCGAAATTAGACAGCTAAACATTTTGGGACAGTCGGTGTATGACACGACCCGAAAGGGAAACCGGCTTGAAAAATTTCTGAGTGCTAATTTTCATACCAACACCCGGGAAGGCATTATCCGCAGATCTTTTTTGATGTTTGCAGAAGGTGATGAAATCCGCGCACAAGTTTTAAAGGATAATGAGCGCTTGCTCCGATCAAACAAACTCATCACCGATGCACGTATCATCGTAGTGCCTCGTGAAGATGTAAGCTGGATGGCTGACGTGGTCGTACTTATACAAGATTCCTGGTCACTCAATTTCTCGGGTGGTTTCAGTTCATTTAATAAATTCAATGTTGGTCTCAATAATATTAACACCCGTGGGACCACCCATTCCCAACTTACCGCCATACGTTGGAACGCAAACGACACGTTGCAAAAGTTTCAGTTTAGAACGGTATATACCATCCCCTATATTGGCAAAACATTTATTACTGGTCAAGCCAGCTTTATACAGGAAAGAGATACCAAACAACGGACCGTCCGTTTCTTCCGACCGTTTCTTACCGTAGACACCAAATATGCCGGATCAGCAGAAGCAGGTTATTTTCGACAATGGCAATTTAAACGGAATGTTGAAGACGCATCGGAACCCATACCCAACTTTGAAACTTCCTACTACTATTACGATATGTGGTTGGGAAGAGCCTTCAAGTTCCCTTTCAAGAATACCATTTTCTCCGAAAAGTCAAGACTAGTCGCCGCTGTAAGGCATAATAAATACGATTACAAAAAAAGACCTGAGGTTAATGCTGATACCAATAAAATTTACTGGAACCGGAGTGCCGTACTATTTAGCCTGGGCTACTCTAACCGAAACTATAAACGAGATGTATTGATATACGGCTTTGGACGCACGGAAGACGTACCCATCGGGAATCTTTTTGCCTTAACGGTGGGAAGTGAAGCCACGCAGTTTGGAAGCCGGGGATATGGAGGATTACAATATGCTGCCGGCAAATACCTTCCTCATAACTTAGGGTATATGTACGTGCTCTTAAATGCTGGTAGTTATTACAAATCCGGCGACGCCCAACAAGGAGTATACAGTGGGCAAATGAACTATATTAGCAATCTAATCCCATTCAGGTACAGCTTTTTTCGACAATTTGTAACCATCAAATTTGCACAAGGAATTGACCGCGACCCACTCGACTACCTCAATATTAGTCGCGAAAATGGCATTCGTGGCATACATAGCGATCAACTCATTGGAACCAAAAAACTAACCCTCGGAACTGAAACGGTCTTTTTCTCGGATAAAAGTATTCTTGGATTTCGGGTTGCTTATTTTGCATTCGCTGACTTTGGCCTCGTTACGGGTGCCGGAAAGTTAAGCAAAAGCCCGCTATATCAAGGATACGGTCTCGGTCTCCGCCTCCGAAACGAAAACCTGACCTTCAATACCTTGCAGCTAAACATAGGGTATTATCCCAATATACCCGGAATATCAAATTCCTTTCGGTACGGGTTGTCAGGTAACGTGCCATTGCGGTTGCGAGATTTTGATATTTCGGCTCCGTCCATCGTTCCGTTTCAGTAGAAAAATTTTTTATTCGGCGGCCAAAATTTCCACAAGTAATTCATCGGTTAAAATTCTGGAACTGGTTTGCTTCCATTTTCCTTTGTTTTCGGGAAATCCGTTGCGACAGCACCCCTCCCTTTTGGAAAAATCAAAAATCGCCTGACAGTAATCATTTATCAAAAGACACGCAATCTGACCGTCTTCCGTCCACATAATCTGTAACCGGCAAAGTTTATCCCGGTGGACCACATCCGCCACGTTATATATATGTAGAGCATCCAAAATGGTGATATCATCCTGGATGGTAGCTGCATAGAAGTATCCCGTTTCAAAATCATCTTCAAAAGTCACCAGGTAAGAGGTCTGAGGAGCAATACTGGTAAAGTAGGCATCTTGTCCAATCTGAAATCGTTCTTCTACCCCAACTACCAATGGTTTGTATTGTTTCATTGTATATCATGAAGCCCGTAGGCTTATTCAGTAAAAATTGAATTTAAAAAGACTTTAACGGCTAAACGAATCATCGTCAATCCAAATTTGAACCCATATATTGATAAAATTAAAACACCTCACGTCCATTTGACAAAAAAATCAGATTAAATCTGACCACCAACTGTTCTTTTTCGGATATGTGAATTAACTTTGTGGAATTTTTGGACGTAGGCTTGGCCGTATCGCGTCAGCCATCCCCGAAAGTTGCAAAAAGTTTTTTCTATATTTCTACAAATTACCTATTACTGTGCCCAAAAATACGAATATCAAGTCCGTTCTAATTATCGGTTCAGGTCCAATTGTTATCGGTCAGGCTTGCGAGTTTGACTATGCCGGTTCTCAGGCAGCACGTGCCCTTCGTGAAGAAGGAGTCGAGGTTGTTTTGATCAACTCCAACCCGGCAACGATCATGACTGATCCGATCAGTGCAGACCATGTTTATCTGCTGCCTTTGGAAAAGAAATACATTGTTGAAATTCTGGAAAAACACAAAGCGCTGGGCAAACCCATTGACGCGGTACTTCCAACCATGGGAGGCCAAACTGCGTTGAACCTTGCCATTGAATGTGACAAGGCGGGAGTCTGGAAAAAGCACAATGTTGAAATTATCGGTGTAGATATCAAGGCAATTGAAACGACCGAAGATCGCGAGAAGTTCAGATTAAAAATGCTTGAACTGGATGTAAATGTCTGCAAAGGACGTACAGCCCGCTCTTTCTTGGAAGGAAAAGAAATTGCTCAGGAAATTGGTTTCCCATTGGTAATCCGTCCTTCCTTCACACTTGGAGGTACCGGTGGTGGATTTGTAGAAAGAGAAGAAGATTTCGATCAGGCCCTAAACAACGGTTTACATGCATCACCTGTACACGAAGTGTTGGTGGAGCAAAGTGCCATGGGATGGAAAGAATATGAGCTTGAATTGCTCCGCGATAACAAAGGAAACTTCATCATCATTTGTTCTATTGAGAACTTTGACCCAATGGGTATCCATACGGGAGACAGCATTACAGTAGCTCCTGCCATGACCTTACCAGATACCCTATATCAAAAAATGCGTGATCTGGCCATCAAAATGATGGATGGAATTGGAAAATTTGCAGGAGGATGTAACGTTCAGTTCTCTGTAAATCCGGCTGATGATCAAATCATTGCCATTGAAATTAACCCGCGTGTATCCCGTTCGTCGGCACTAGCCTCAAAAGCAACTGGTTATCCTATTGCTAAAATTGCTGCCAAAATGTCGATCGGGTATAACCTGGATGAATTGATTAACCCAATCACTGGTAGTACTTCGGCCTTCTTTGAGCCATCTATCGACTATGTGATTGTGAAAGTTCCACGTTGGAATTTTGATAAATTTAAAGGTGCTGACCGCTCATTGGGTCTTCAGATGAAGTCTGTGGGTGAAGCCATGGGAATTGGACGTAATTTCCAGGAAGCACTTCAAAAAGCATGTCAGTCACTGGAAATCAGACGTAACGGTTTAGGAGCTGATGGTCGTGAATTACGCGATCAGGAAGCAATCAAATACAGCCTATCTCACCCAAGTTGGGACCGTCTGTTCCACATCTACGATGCCTTCAAAATTGGACTGTCATTCAAGACCATTCAAAATTTGACGAAAATAGACCCATGGTTCTTGCGTCAAATTGAGGAGATGATCGAAATGGAGCATGAGATCGAAAAGTATGACTTGTCCGATCTTCCAAAAGATCTTTTGCTTCTTGCCAAACAAAAAGGGTATGCCGACCGTCAGATCGCTCACCTGATTCATACCAAAGAAAGCAAGGTATACGATCGCCGCAAGGAATTAGGCATACATCGTGTTTACAAATGCGTAGATACCTGTGCTGCTGAATTTGAAGCGAAAACTCCATACTACTACTCTACTTTCAACTCTTCTCAGGAAATGCCTGACAACGAGTCGATTGTTAGCGACAGAAAGAAAATCGTTGTATTGGGTTCTGGACCAAACCGTATTGGACAAGGTATCGAATTCGACTACTCTTGTGTACACGGTGTACTGGCTGCCAAAGAAGCTGGTTACGAAACCATTATGATTAACTGTAACCCGGAAACGGTTTCTACTGACCCGGATATTGCAGATAAACTATACTTTGAGCCTGTTTTCTGGGAACACGTTTTTGACATTATCGAACATGAAAAACCTGAGGGGGTAATTGTTCAGCTTGGTGGACAAACTGCCCTGAAAATGGCTGAAAAATTGGAGAAATATGGCATCAAAATCATTGGTACCAGCTACAACTCGCTTGACTGGGCCGAAGATCGTGGACGCTTCTCTCCTCTTTTGGAAGAACTAGGCATTCCTTATCCTAAGTTTGGTACAGTTAGAACTGCTGATGCTGCGGTTGAATTGTCACGCACATTAGGCTTCCCATTATTGGTTCGCCCAAGTTATGTATTGGGTGGCCAGAACATGAAAATCGTGATCAATGAAAAGGAACTTGAACAACATGTTGTAAAAATCCTTCATGACATTCCTGACAACAACATTCTGCTTGACCACTTCCTGGAAGGTGCTCTTGAAGCAGAAGCGGACGCGATTTGCGATGGTGAAGACGCTTACATCATTGGTGTAATGGAGCATATTGAACCAGCCGGTATACACTCAGGTGATTCACATGCAACACTTCCTCACTTCGATTTAACGGACGATGAAGTAAGACAAATTGAAGATCATACCCGTAAAATTGCTTTGGCAATGAACGTAAAAGGGTTGATTAACGTACAGTTTGCGGTGAAAGATGGTATTGTATATGTCATTGAGGCCAATCCACGTGCTTCAAGAACGGTGCCATTTATCTGTAAAGCATACCAGGAGCCATATGTAAACTATGCGACCAAGTTAATGCTTGGTGATAAAAAGGTAAGCGATTTCAAATTCAACCCAGTGAAGAAGGGATGGGCCATTAAGATCCCCGTTTTCTCTTTCAGTAAGTTCCCTAATGTGAACAAACAGCTGGGACCTGAAATGAAATCAACCGGTGAAGGAATCTATTTCATTGATACCCTGGAAGATGAATTCTTCCAAAAGGTATATGCTGAAAGAAACCTATATCTAAGTCGCTAAGATTTTGAGATACCAGTTCAGAAAGGCCCGAATTAACTTCGGGCTTTTTTTGTATTCGTAATGTGCACTTTTTAAAACTTTAATAAAACACTTAGATATGTCAGCGAGACTATTTTCTCCTTTTCATTTAAAAAGCATCACTTTAAAAAATAGGATTGTTGTTTCACCCATGTGTCAGTATTCCTCGCTAGATGGCTTTGCTAACGATTGGCACCTGGTTCATCTTGGCAGTCGCGCTGTGGGTGGTGCAGGACTAATTATCGCTGAGGCAACAGCTGTCTCTCCGGAAGGTCGCATCTCTCCCGACGATTTGGGAATCTACCTGGACGATCATATAGAAAAACTCAAACAGATCACCACCTTCATATCGGAGCAGGGCTCGGTACCCGGCATACAACTGGCGCATGCGGGCCGCAAGGCAAGTACTCATCCAGCATGGAAAGGTCGCGGACAGATTCCTGAAAGTCAGGGTGGTTGGAAAACACTTGCTCCGTCTGCTATCGCTTTCAACGAGGCTGACGAAGCTCCGAAGGAAATGTCATTAAACGACATTCAAACGTTAATTAAAGATTTCGCATCTGCTGCTACCCGGTCTTTAAATGCAGGCTTTAAAGTCATTGAACTTCACGCGGCACACGGTTACCTTATACATCAATTTTTATCCCCGCTTAGCAATAAACGGACAGATGCCTATGGCGGAACTTTCGAAAACCGCATCAGACTTCTGATGGAAATCGTTGACGCTGTTCGAAAGGCATGGCCAGATGAACTCCCCCTGATCGTGAGAATTTCAGCCACCGACTGGGCCGAGCAAGGCTGGAATATTGAAGAATCCGTAAAGTTGGCGCACCTACTTCTTAAAAAAGGGATAGATCTTATTGATGTCTCCACCGGCGGGCTGGTACCTTATCAAAAAATCGATGTAAAACCGTTGTATCAGGTGCCTTTTGCGGCTGAAATCAAATTGTTGGCGGGTATACCTACCGGTGCAGTTGGGCTTATCACTACACCTACGGAAGCGGAAAATATTTTACAAAGCGGGCAGGCTGATCTGATATTTTTGGCAAGAGAATTTTTAAGAGATCCTTATTTCCCCATTCATGCGGCCGCAGAGCTCGGAGAACAAATTGTCTGGCCGGTTCAATATGAAAGAGCTAAACCTCACAAAAGCTAATGATTTATACAATTGCCTGTTGGAGGATCCTATGAATCCTTTCAACAGGCAAATTGGTCTTCTTTGCTAGGTTAAGAGCATAGAATCACCTGCCGGCTTTCGGATCCTGTTGCAAAATACCATTTTATAGTTTGCAACGCCTAACTGCTTGCACATGAGCTTTTTGTTTCATCAGTAAAATACCTGATCACCAACAACTATACTTTCACAAGTTCGGGCTTCTCTATAAAAAAATGCGCTATATCTATGGCCATCTGTTGCGTTTTCAAACAGCCTATATAAAAGTATTAGATTTAATCATCTACCCCAATACTCCGCCAATCGCTATCTTTGTATTTACAATTCAATATCCATGCTCAATCCCAGAATTAGCCTTTTTATAGGTGTTTTAAGCATCAGCATATTTCCCGTTTTGGTAAAGTGGGCTCCTGTTTCGGTAATTAGTTCTGCTTTTTACCGCATGTTCATCGGATTTATATGCCTGCTTCCTTTTGTCCTTTTACGTAAACAATTGGTAAAACCAACTCCGAAGCAATGGATTCCAATACTGATTTGTGGTATTCTGTTTGGGAGTGATATAGCTGTTTGGAATCTCTCAATCCAGTATTCCAACGCTACTCAGGCGACCTTACTCACCAATTTAGCGCCGGTATGGGTGGGTATAGGTACGTTTTTATTCCTACCCAATAAGCCTGCAACTAACTTCTGGATTGGTACAGCAACTGCGCTCATAGGCCTTGTTATTCTCATCGGATTCGACACATTTGCTTCCATGCAGTTCGATAAAGGATTTATGCTGGCCGTACTTTCGGGGATTCTATATGCCAGCTATATGCTGGTTAGTAAGAATGTTTTGGCAAAGATGAACATCGTTAGTTTCATGACTTACAGCATGGGAATATCCAGCCTTTATCTGCTGGGAATTTGCTTGTATAACAGCGAACCGCTCTGGGGATTTACACCGGAGATATGGGGCATTATGGCCATTCAGGGTATCATTTGCCAGCTAATTGGATGGCTGTCTATAAGTTATGCCGTACATAAAATGGATACCACCCGCGTTTCTTTAACCCTGTTAAGCCAATCGGTGCTTACGGGTATATTAGCATGGCTTTTTATCCATGAAAAGTTTACCCTTCAAATGATCATCGGAGGATTGGTTATTTTGGTTGGTATTGGTATAACTTTTAAGAAACCCTCCACATCTGATCAAGAAACGACTAACGTATAGCCGCACTTAATTTTTAAATTCCTCATTCCGAACATTCTAAAACTCTCCGTCCAGACCTTCCTTAGACTTCTTCTTCGCCTGGTGTAGTCGGTAATTTAAAGTCAGATTGATTTGTCTTAACCTACCCTGAGAATTGCTACGGGTATAAAAGTTAGGTCCTTCCATAATATTCCGGAAACGTCTGGAATTGAAGACGTCTATTACACTAAGCGTAAGCGTTCCATTGCCTTTTAGGATATCCTTTGTAGCTGCAAGATCCAGAGTTGCCAATGCCTTTCTTCTCCCCTGTGGGGTTTGCTGTGGCGCCTCATAATTACCACGCAACTGCACGTCCATCGACTGCCACAGCGTGAATCTGGACATCGTTCTTGCGAACCAACTATATGTATCGCTCTTAAAACTCTGATCTACCTCCGTACCATCCGTAATGGCCCGGAAGAAGTTTAGGCTACCGTCCAGCTTCCACCACTTATATGGAACGAACGACCCCGTAAACTCAGCACCGTAAGAATCTTCTGTCCCCAAATTTTCAGGTTTGGTATAGGAGTTCCCATTATCCTGCACACTACGAATACTGATGATTTTACCTGTGGTATGACGGTAGTAAAGAGAAGACGTAATGGAGCCTCTTTCCAGATAACGAATATACCCACCTTCAAAAGCATTGGTAAATTCCGGATTCAAGTCAGGATTACCACTCCAGTAATTACGGTTATCACTATATGTCGCAAAGGGAGTCAGATCATTGTATTGAGGCCTGCGTACCCGGCGGCTAAAACTCAATTGAATGGCATTTTGCTTGCTCAAATCATACGTAACATGGGCACTGGGAAACAAGTTGGCATAGTTTCTTTCATTAACCTCCCTCGTGGTGCGCAATTCCGTAGTCACTCCTGTCCACTCACCACGAACCCCCACCTGGTATGAGAATTTCTTCCATTTATTTCCTAAAATAAAATACGCCGCATTGATGTTTTCCTCATATAGGAAGTCGTTGGTCAGGTTAGGCAGCTCATCCCATCCCTTCGATTCGTTTTCCTGCGTTACTGAATAATCGTTGGTCATATCCCGACTGCTGCTTCTAAGACCGGTTTCTAATTTGCCATCCTTTCCAAAAGGATGCACATAATCTACCTGAAACAGCAATTGTTTTTCTGTCTCAAAGTTAAGCGCGCGTTGCAACAAAGGACGTATTCCCGAGGCGCTTCCATCAGGCTTATAGACGTTTTCCCGATAATACTGATCTGAGTTTTCCCAGTTGTCCAGGTAACGAACATCGGCTGTAAACTCCCTGCCTTTTCGGTCAAACGTTTTACGATACGTAAGGGCATATTCCGAATTCGGTTCCGTTTCATCTTCGTCTTGCGTTCGGATGGTGACGGCTGTTGGATTTGCCAAGGACGTCACATAATCACTATACTTCAAAGTGGAGAAACGTTTCCCTTTGCTTGTACGCCAGGTATACGCACCAGTGAGGACGTTTTTGGGATTGAAATAATAATCTATTCCTCCGCGTGCACTGTTGTTCATCCCACGCAGTTTCGATTCCATATCACGCTGCATGATAAAAGTCGAATCGTTCCGGTAAGTTTCCTGGTATATATCATTCCGCCCGGGCGTATTCCTGAACGACATGGTATAATTGATAAAAAAATTCAGATTCTTCTTTCGGTAGTTTACGTTGGCCGCCGCACCATAGTTGGTTGGATGTCCCGTAATGATATCGAAAGAACCATTGAGCCCTTCTTTGCGCTCCTTCTTTAAAACAATATTGATAATTCCGCCCATACCCTCAGCTTCATAACGCGCCGAAGGATTCGTAATAATTTCCACACGTTCAATAATGCTTCCTTGTAACTGCTGCAATCCACTTCCTCCTTTAAGGCTGACCAATCCAGACGGTTTCCCATCGATCAGAATGCGTACATTGCTCGAACCACGCAAACTTACGTTACCCTCCACATCCACCGCTACGGACGGCACATTGGTTAAAATATCCACCGCTGTTCCACCGGCATTAGCCAGATCTTTCCCAACATTAAATACCTTTTTATCGAGCGACAGTTCCATCGAACTTTTTTCGGCTTGTATAGTCACTTCATTCAAATTTCTTGCCGATGCCCCTAAATTGATGCTACCCAGTTGATGCTCCTTAGAACCGGAGGCGATCACTATACCGGAAGTAATATATGATGTATATCCTATAAATTCTGATAACCCATAGTACTTGCCGGGTGCAGCTTCCAGTATAAAAACGCCGGTTTCATCCGTGATAGCCCCTGTAACAAAACTACTGTCGGCAGACTTAAACAATCGAAAGCTGGCATATCCCAATGGCTTGTTTTCCTGCTTATCCATGACCTTACCCGTCACCTTAGAAACGGTGTTCTGCGCCAAGGTATAATTCCCCAACCACGCAGGAATCAAGAACGCTATGATGGAAATATAGCGTGTTTTCATTACCCATTTGTTTTCACCCGTTATCTTAATGTTCAATGCCATGTCGTTAACCTTATGTATACTCACTGCTGTATTTTCGCTTGTTTATCTATACAAACCCTGCATGGGGTATATTTTACTGTATAAAGTTTAGATTGAGACGACATGGGTAAGAAATGCACTGACAAACCGGTCAGACGTGTCTGTTTTTTATAGCAGTTGAGACTATATACGCTGATTAAAAACTTTTGTGATACCCAATAACTTGTCATTTCACGGGCTCGTTCAAACAAACTTCCGTACCTTTGCAGACTTTTTAGTACCGAATCACACGAGCCATGAAGAGCGAATCATCACAAACGATAAAATTAGCATTACCCATCATCATTGGAGAATTGGCCCAAATGGCGCTCCACTTGATTGACAGTGCGATGGTTGGAGCCATCAGTTACAAACAACTTGCAGCAGCAGCACTTGTGATTAATGCAATGAACATCCCCTTCGTGATTGGTATCGGGATGACCATTTCCGTTTCCCAAATGGTTTCTTTGGCCCACGGTCGCCGTGATTCACAATTGGTATCCCACTATCTCTTCAACGGATTTTGCCTTTGTGCGCTAACGGCAATTGCCATTTCATGTACGTTATTATTCGGAAAAAACATATTATATCACCTGGGACAAGATCCTGAGGTGGTAGAACTGGCCATGCCGTTTATGGAGTTGATGGGACTTTCAATCATTCCCATGTTGCTTTTCATGACTTTGAAGCAATTCGCTGATGGACTGGAGTATACCCGTACTGCTATGATCCTATCCCTTGCCGGAATGCCGATTAATATATTCCTCAACTGGTTACTCATATATGGTAACTGGGGCTTTCCACGCCTAGAACTTGCTGGTGCCGGATGGGCT
>CALGRQ010000528.1 GCA_937880795.1 uncultured Dyadobacter sp.
ATAAAATTGCTGTTTCATTTGATTCGGAAGACCCGAGAATCCAGATCCGTGAAAAGTACGATTTAAGTGATGACGACTTTGAAGAAATTCAAGAAGCGCTGCTGAACTTAGATAAGCAAAGCAAGGTGGGTAAATGGACCTTGAAAACTTTGCAGGTGATTCAGGAGAATCCTAAGATGAAAGCGGCAGATCTTGCCGTTAAAGCCAGGAAAGAGAAGGAATGGCTTAAATTGAATGTAAGAAAATTGAAATCGCTCGGACTAACCATTAGCCATGAGCCGGGTTATACGCTCTCACCGCGAGGAGAAGCCTATCTGGAAATGTTGAAATTATAAAAAAAAATGGCCCCGTATTTGAGCGAAATACGGGGCCATTTTTTAGTGTCCTTTCACAATTTTACGAAATGCACGATGGGCTCCTTGCATGATTTCCACCACATAGGTCCCTACCGGAAGAGATGAAATATCTACCTGATGGATCATTTCGTTAGACGATTTTTGTATGGTCTTCCGGGTGTGAAGTCTACCCGTTCCTATATCAAAAATCTTTACTTCGACCCCATTTTTGGAGTCATTGGCAAAATCGATGGTGATATAATCTCTGGCAGGATTTGGATATACCTGCACCGAACGTTGTAAAGTTAAAGGCACCTCGACCGCAACCTGCGCCTGACTGGCAATTTCCATCACAGCTCTTCTCGCATTGGATGGATTGGAAGCCGTTACAAACATGGGAGTTTCAGTGACAGTAATAGTTACCTGGTTGTTTTCCACAGGCAACATTTGTAAAGACATATTGTCGCTACCCACAACCGGGCGGTATACCTTGGCTGAATCGGTACCGGTTAAGTTGAGCGCATAGTTGGCCGTTCTACCAATTTCATCGGGCACTGTCAATATATATAGTGATTGACCGTTGTTTTCATAGCGATCCACGATCGGGTCGTGATGTATTGTTTCCTGATAACGATAATCACCAAATAGCTTATTGATCTGTACCATATAGTCGGCAGCCGGACGACGCGTTTGGTTGGAGTTTAAAAGTCCGGATGAACCAAACATACCCCCGCCCGCATTGTCGTCATACATCTGGTAGAAGAATACCTTATCAATCCCTTTTCTTGCTGAAAATAGAGAAGACCGAATAATCCAGTCGCCTTGGGTTTCCAGAGCCGATTTATTCCCAATGGGTATAGCCTTAATGGGGCTGTCCTGATGCACATCGAAGCCAGTTTCCGTAATCCAAACAGGCATGTCATAGCAAATGTCATGTGCAACCTTTACAAAATCTTCAACAATGATGTTGGCTGGTGTCATTTCCGCCGCCATTCCGCGTGTAGATGTTCCGCTTTGTGAAGAAGATGTATTGTCGGTATACAGGTGGAAATTTACCACGTCCCAGCACAAATTGACGGTGCCATCAGGCTTATATCCTCTGAATTCCTTGCACCAATCTACCATCCCTTTGATATAATCGGGACCACTCACAAGACCTGCAATAACAACCTGCATGGTTGAATCGGCATTTTTAACACCAACGCCTGGGCCCATGGTATTTTTATGGCCGTCATAAAATGCAGATAAGTTAGCTGCGTATTCGCGAGCGGTTTGGTAACCCATTCTGCCTTTCCACCATTTATCTCGCTCGTTGTCGCACTCCACGTATTTGACCAGATTCAAACCAATTTTAACCGTGTTGGGATTGTCACCAGGCCATCTGGGAACGCTATAAACACTCAGTAGTGCAGGGTTTACAGCCGTATTTCGTCCATAGCGAGCCGTAAACTGAAACGCTAATTTTGCCTGATCAATATAGGAGAGCGGGTCTGCAAAACTGCTTCCGTATCGAACGGGGACAAACTCGCTTTCGCGTTCTCCCACCGGATAGGTATTTTGCATCCAGGTTGGCTGGGTTTTGATACAGGTGAGTACGTCTATATTTTCTTGTTTGCAGCGTTCATACATTAAGTCTATATGCCATCCACCGGCCATGGTCGGGTTGTAGGTATACTGGCCTTCGGTCGATTCCAGTTTATCCCAGTCCAGGTAATGGCGCAGACCGGTAAAACTTTTGGCTACACTCACCATGGCTTCGTCGTTGAGCCAGGGGGTGGCACCGTGTTGGAAATTCCACTCATAACCATTTACACCAAACATATCGCCCAGTCTAACAGCTTTGGCTGGAACCGGTGTTGTTACTTGTGTTGGGGGCGTATAGGTTCCATACATTTCAATTTCAGTAGGCATTACTCCACGTACATCCAGCACCAGATATTTGACGCCGCCAATGATGCTATCCAGTTTAAAGCGGGCATCTCCGGTTGTATTCCTGTTGGGATATGGACCTACCCAGCTATTGTAACTGTCACCCATGAATGTGGCAACAGGTATACGTTGCCACTGATCTGTAATTACCGACAGTACCATTGGGTTGGATGAGGTTGATCCTTCCATGTCGAAAAATTTCAAACTTTCAATGGTTATTACTTCACCATCCAGCAAAGGGTAATATGCTTCGTACTCACTTAACACCTTTCCCCAACCTGTTTGTAACGATACTTGTGTGTTACCGTCGAACAGTGCGTCCAATCCGCTGCTCGCATTCGTAAGTTGGTACCAGCGTTTTGGATCTAAAATGATTTTCTGAGCGTTAGAAGGAATTTCAGCTTGCTGAACCTGAATATTTCTGGAAACAGGCTGGGCTTGGGTAAATGTATTATTACCGGCCTGGGTTGCTGTGATGGTTGCATTGCCAGCTGCATGTATATATCCTCTCCAAGTTCCGTTGTTGTTGGCTACCGAAACCACATTGGGATTGGATGATGTGAAAGTGATAGGCTCAGCGGTATTGTTGCTGCTGGCGGTTAGGATAAAACTGCTGTCACTTGTTGTATATGAAGGAAACTCCCCAAATTGGATCACCGATGCCACCGGGTCCGGTTGTATACTTCCAGGTGTAACTTCAAACCAATTGAAGTTGAAAGTGCCCTTTCTTGTGAACAACCGAATAATCTGATCTCCGGCAGTAAGATTTACATTCGTGCTTACCGTAGAATAGGTTTGCCAGCCGCCGGTTCTGGGTACGTCTACCTGCCCTAGTATAGCTCCGTTTTGATTTTTTACCTCTATCACTCCATTTCCATAGCTGTTGGCCACTCGAAAACTAAAAGTATGGGTACCGGTGGAGTCGGCAGAAACGTAATAATCCATCCAATCCTCATCATCAATATAATTTACATTACTACCCCCGCCAACGTCGTCCGTAGGTTCGGTCCTGACATCGGATGAGTTATTAAATGTTTCGGCTTCTATGCGTCCTATTAGTGGGGTAGGTAAAACGCAGTTAAACCAGTTGAAGCTAAAGAGTCCTTTTTTTGCAAAAAATCGGATGGTTTGATTACCCGCTTGAAGAGGTACGAACATGGAAACCGTTTGCCAACTTTGCATACCGCCGGTACGTGGTAGAATTCGGGTTGCTAAAACGTTACCGGTTGCTGATTTGATTTCTATCTCAGCATTATCACTAAATCCGTTGGCTATCCGCAGTTGAAAAGTATATGACCTGGCTTGTGGTACGCTAATATTGTAATCAACCCAGCTACTATCATTCATCCAGCCGATGTCTAGCCCACCTCCGGTATCATCGGTATTTTCTGTATTCGCTCCTTGAATGTTTGCATAATTTTCGGCTTCGATTTTAGCGGGAATGGATACAAAGCTTTGTGCTTTTACAGATATTATCGCTGCAAACTGCAGTAAAAAGAGTACAGTTTTTTTCATATATCGGCTTAATATAAAGGAGTGGTTGGTTTCGAAATTGATTTATTGAATGTGTAGAAATAATATTATACAAATATCAATAAAAATTTGACAAGATGTAGGTCGTTTTCTTTAAGAGGGTTACAAATCAGTCCACAACAGGAGGAATGTCATCTTATGCCTATCTAACTGATTGAAGTAGGATTGGCAGATATTTAGGATAACGCAATGAGGGGAACCGTATTAACAGGTAAACGACATGCAGCGGATATGAGAACATAACCTGATGAATGTCACAGAAAGGGATTTAGCAGAAGAAGAAATTGTGATATGACGAATGCGGGTACTTTAACAAACCATTAAAAAATGGGTTTATCGGGAGAGATTCCAGGAGCGGGAAGTGGATCTACCTCGGGAGCAGCGGGCTCCGCAGGAGGAAGTTCCGGTTGTATAGGGGCGGTTTCC
>CALGRQ010000529.1 GCA_937880795.1 uncultured Dyadobacter sp.
GACAATATGCTATTTAAATTTATTTCTCTGCATACAAAAAATAAAGCGCGCATATCCGTATTCGCTCCCCCATCCATATAATAACAAGGTACACATTATGCTTCGGATAGCGGGATGGATCGATTGATACGCTCTTCTAAGGATATAAACGTTTCAGTCCGTTGAATTCCATTCACTTTTTGAATCTTATCATGAAGGATCTCCCGTAAATGCCCAGTATCCCGGCATACGATTTTAATAAATATACTATATATACCCGTTGTATAGTGAATATTCACCACCTCAGGAATATTTTCCAGCTCTGCCGCCACTTGCTCGTATAACGAACTTTTTTCTAGGTATATACCTAAAAAAGCGCTGATATCCCAACCGAGCTTCGCAGGTTCAATCACCAATTGAGACCCTTTCACGATACCCATTTGTTCGAGCTTTTTCATCCGCACGTGTACCGTTCCACCAGAAACAAAAACACGCTTTCCTATCTCTGTAAAAGAAAGAATACGGAGGTCTGTATTATCAATGTCTGAATATTTTATCATTTTCGAGGCAACTATTAGATGTTTCGTAATTTTCAACCCCAATTTATGTCAAAATGATAAATTTTGCGAAATTTTTATGAAAATATTTTATAATTAAATTGTTTCCGCTTAATTTTGCACTGTTGATTCGATAATCAGTTCAAGAGACACGAATTAAACAGTAAGCATATCACATTGTAGGGTGATGAAATTGGCAGCCATGCCCTCCTGTCTCGGGGGTGGTGAATCAGGGATAAACGCAGTATAATGCCGACGCAAGTCGACTGGGGTGGACCACCAAATCAGTATTTGTATTGTAGCTAACCTCACCGTGGGTGGTTCGAATCCCCCTCCTACAGCAAAAAAAACTTGACAAGCGAATATTTTCGTAGTAGTTTTATTTGGTTTTTAGTTTGTTGATGAAGTGTAATTTGACACGCGGGTTCATTTTGAAACCTGCGTGTTTTTCATTTTTAGGCCATTTGGCTGATTTGAACGTATTTATATGGCACTCCCGCCTAAATGTTTCACAAAAACAAATACGTATACTTCATTGATTAAACGAAATGAAAGAGCTGTTTTCATTGACCCATTACAGCCTATTTCGTGTTCTGTACAGAAAAATTTATAAATAAATCTTCCATTCTGTTAAAATCACGGGGAGCCTTGTAATTTTGTGCATCAATCAGATAACCGGCAGCAGGTTATCGGCTTAATTTACTACATGAAGAAAATTCGTAATTTTTGTATCATCGCCCATATCGATCATGGGAAAAGCACATTGGCCGACCGTTTGTTGGAGTTTACTAAGACAGTATCCAACCGTGAAATGCAGGCGCAGTTATTGGATAATATGGATCTTGAACGCGAACGCGGAATTACTATCAAGAGCCATGCCATCCAAATGAATTACATTTATCAGGGTGAAGAATATATACTAAATCTAATTGATACCCCTGGACATGTCGATTTCTCCTATGAAGTTTCACGTAGTATAGCTGCCTGCGAGGGTGCGCTGCTATTGGTGGATGCTTCTCAGGGAACTGAGGCGCAAACAATTTCTAACCTTTACCTGGCCATCAATCACGATCTGGTGATTATACCGGTATTGAACAAGATTGACCTGCCCGGTGCACGTCCAGAAGAAATTAAAGACGAAATGGTAGACCTGCTCGATTGTAAAAGAGAGGACATCATTCCAGCAAGTGGTAAAGAAGGTATTGGCGTAGAGCAAATCCTGAATGCCATTGTGGAGCGGATTCCCGCACCGGTTGGTGATCCGGAAGCTCCGCTGCAAGCACTTATTTTTGACTCTGTTTTTAACTCGTACCGAGGTATAGAGGTTATTTTCCGGGTTAAAAACGGAAGCATCAAAAAAGGTGACCGTGTGAAATTCATGGCCACAGGAAAAGAATATATTGCGGATGAAATCGGCACATTGGGCTTATCCCAAATACCGAAGCAAACCGTTGAATGTGGTGATGTAGGTTACCTTATTTCAGGTATTAAAGTAGCTAAGGAGGTAAAAGTAGGCGATACATTCACCCACATAAACCGTCCGGCCAGCGAAGCTATCGTTGGATTCTCTGAAGTAAAACCAATGGTATTTGCTGGAATTTACCCGGTAGACACCACCGAGTTTGAAGATCTCCGGGAAGCCATGGAGAAATTGCAGCTGAATGATGCGGCTCTTGTTTGGGAGCCTGAAACATCAGCCGCACTTGGCTTCGGATTCCGTTGCGGATTCCTGGGTATGCTCCACATGGAAATTGTGCAGGAAAGATTGGAACGTGAGTTTGATATGACCGTTATTACAACGGTTCCATCGGTACAGTTTAGAATTACCAATACTAAGGATAAGCTTATTCAAATTAGCGCTCCGTCAGAAATGCCGGATCCTAACCATATCAAATCAATTGAAGAGCCCTATATCAATGCGCAGATCATCACCAAATCTGACTATATAGGTCCAATTTTGAACTTGTGTATGGATAAACGTGGTATACTTAAAAATCAGGTATATCTTACTGCTGAGCGTGTAGAACTTCAATTCTTGATCCCTCTGGCCGAAGTTGTTTTCGACTTCTTTGATAAACTTAAGACCATTTCCAAAGGATATGCTTCTCTGGATTATGAACTCGCGGGTTACCAGGAATCGGATATGGTAAAGCTGGACGTAATGTTAAATGGCGAGGCCGTAGATGCCCTTTCTGCCATTGTTCACCGTACTAAATCATACGAATGGGGTAAAAAACTTTGCGAAAAACTTCGCGAGCTAATCCCACGTCAAATGTTTGAAATTGCTATTCAAGCTGCTATTGGACAAAAAATTATTGCCCGTGAAACCGTGAAGGCGATGCGCAAGGATGTACTTGCGAAATGCTACGGTGGTGATATTTCCCGTAAGCGTAAGCTTCTTGAAAAGCAGAAGAAGGGTAAAAAACGTATGAGACAGGTCGGCAACGTAGAGATCCCTCAGGAAGCGTTTATGGCAGTACTAAAAATAAACTAGCCATTCCTCTTTTGATATCACGATTAGAACGGTGTAATTCCTTGCTTTACAGACAATGAAATTACACCGTTTTATAATTGAACTCCCCTATTAATAACTTCCGGAAAGTCCGGTTTTCAGAATTAATACCAAAATCAGGTGCTAAATTAGCCTTTTGTTGTAATTTTGACTGAAATCTAATTTTTAGACCAAGAAACTAAAATACCTTAACGAGCGATATGGCAGAAGTAATCCGTATGCCCAAGATGAGCGACACCATGGAAGAAGGTGTTATCGCAGAATGGCACAAAAAAGTTGGTGACAAAATCAAATCTGGTGAAATTATAGCTGAGGTGGAAACCGACAAAGCTACAATGGATCTTGAATCTTATTGGGACGGTACACTGCTATACATAGGTGTACAAAAAGGTGATGCAGTTCCTATTGACGGAATTATGGCCGTTGTCGGAAAAGAAGGTGAAGACTATAAATCACTACTTGACGGAGGAAGCGCTGCTCCACAAGAAGTAGCACCTGCCAAAGAAGAAGTTAAAGTTGAGACACCTGCTGCACCAAAAGCAGCACCTGCCAAATCAACAGAAAAAATAAATGCCGTTGTCGTTCGCATGCCTAAAATGAGCGATACGATGGAAGAAGGTACATTGGTATCATGGCAAAAAAAGGTTGGTGATAAAGTGAAGTCAGGTGATATCCTGGCCGAAGTAGAGACCGACAAAGCAACCATGGAACTCGAAGCATATGAAGATGGAACACTTCTTCATATCGGTATTGCCGAAGGATCAGCGGTTCCTGTTGACGGAATTATTGCTGTCATTGGAGAAGAAGGAGCAAATGTAGAAGCATTACTTGCCCGTGAAAATGGTGAGGCCGTTGAAGAAAGTGCACCAGTTGCAGCGGCTCCTGCTGAAACCGCCAAAGCTGAAAAACCAAGTACGGTAGCTGACGCTGGAGACAGAATCAAAGCTTCTCCCCTCGCTAAAAAACTAGCCGACGAAAAAGGAATTAACCTGAGTGATATTGCTGGAAGTGGAGACAACGGACGCATTGTTAAACGCGATGTGGATGAGTTCAAACCTGCTGCTGCATCAGTAGCTACACCGGCAGCAGCTTCGGCTCCTGCCCCAGAAGCAAAAGCACCGGTTGCCGCTGCACCAGCGGAAGGCGACTTTACGGATATACCTGTATCGCAAATGCGTAAAACCATTGCACGTCGTTTAAGCGATAGCCTATTTACTGCACCACATTTCTATGTAACCATGGAAATTGTGATGGATAAAGCCATGGCGTTGCGCCCACAATTGAACGATGTGAGCCCAGCTAAAATTTCTTTCAACGACATGGTGATCAAAGCCTGTGCAGTTGCATTGAAACAACATCCTGCCGTAAACTCAGCATGGTTGGGAGATAAAATCAGAAAATACAACTACGTAAACATTGGTGTTGCCGTAGCGGTTGAAGATGGTCTATTGGTTCCTGTAATCCGTGATGCTGACAAAAAAACATTGTCGACTATCTCTGGTGAAGTGAAGGATCTTGCCGGTAAAGCAAAAGATAAAAAACTTCAACCTAAGGACTGGGAAGGAAATACATTCTCTATTTCCAACTTAGGAATGTTTGGTGTAGACGAATTTACAGCGATTATCAATCCACCAGATTCTTGTATCCTGGCTATTGGAGGTATCAAAAAAGTTGCCGCTTTCAAAGAAGATGGCACTGTATACCCAACCAACATCATGAAAGTTACACTTTCAGCTGACCACCGCGTAGTAGATGGTGCATTGGCAGCTTCTTTCTTGAACACGGTTAAAAAGCTTTTGGAAGAGCCAATGAGTATGCTGGTTTAGGTTTCTCCCGAGTCAGTGACTTTATAAAAACGTACAAAGTGTCAGGTTTTTCAACCTGGCACTTTTGTTTTATAACTCCTTTGGTTTTGCAGTGCAGCATATCAAGATATCTATGGTTGAAATCATCCCCTTTCAGGAAAAATATCAGAATCAGCTCGTTCAGTTGATTTTAGATATTCAACAATTGGAATTTCAAGTGCCTATAACAGCGGCTGACCAACCGGATCTTTTTACGATCGATGATTTTTATCGAAAAAATGGCGGAGAATTCTGGATTGCCATTTCCGAAAACCAGGTTGTTGGCAGTATTGGTTTGATACGTATCGGAAATAACAATGGAGTGATTCGGAAAATGTTCGTATCAAAAGAGTGGCGAGGTAAAACGTCGGGGATCGGACAGCGCCTATTTGATCGGATGCTAACCTACTGCCGGCAATTTGATATCACCACATTATACCTGGGTACCAGAACACAACTTGAAGCTGCTCTTCGTTTTTATGATCGAAATGGCTTTCTAACCGTTCCTAAGGAAACCTTGCCTGCGGATTTTCCGGTCATGAGCGTAGATAACGTATTCTGCAAGCTAAACCTCAATAAATTAGATTATTCAGATTAAAAAAATTAATACATGGAAAAAATACATGCTACCACCGTCCTTGGTGTGCTTCACAACGGAACAGTATCATTGGGAGCCGACGGCCAGGCCACGATGGGTAATACAGTTGCCAAAGGAAATGTAAAGAAGATTAGAGTGTTGATGGGTGGGAAAATTTTAGCGGGTTTCGCCGGCTCCACTGCGGATGCCTTTACCCTTATTGAGCGTTTTGAAGAAAAATTGAACGCATATGGGGGGAACATGAAACGTGCGGCGATAGAACTTGCCAAAGACTGGCGAACAGATCGTTATTTGCGCAAATTGGAAGCCATGATGATCACCGCCAGTAAAGATGAAATATTGGTCATATCAGGAACTGGTGATGTTTTAGAGCCAGAAAACGGTATAGCGGCCATTGGCTCAGGGGGGAATTTTGCTCAGTCTGCCGCACAAGCACTTAAAAAACATGCTCAGCATCTAACAGCGGAAGAAATGGTGCGTGAAAGCCTTACCGTAGCTGCCGACCTTTGCATCTATACCAACCATAATTTTGTAATTGAAAAGGTACAGAGCTAATCCTGTTTTCACGAAACGAAGTCATAAAAAAAATCCACTAGAAGGGTTTCTTTGTGACTTCGTTATCATTCTTCACTACCTGAGTATCCTTTCAATTTTGTAGTACGCTATATCTTCTTTCAAAAAGGATTCAGAACATTTCTCAAAACCGAATTTTTCGTAAAATGATAAAGCAGATACCCGTGCATCGCACCAAATGCTCAGGTACTCCATTTCCACAGCCGTATCTATAACAAATTGCAACAATTGGGATCCCAGCCCCTTGTTCTGGTAGGCTGGTAAGGTGGCAAACTTTCTAAACCGCATGCGGCGTCCGTCCGGAAACAAAGAGATCACCGACACCAGCTTGTTTGAGTCGTATAGCCCAAAATGCATACCATTATCATCTTCCGGCACTTTTACAAAATCCGGAGACTTGGCAGGCCACAGTACCTGATGCCGGATGTCCAGAATTTGATCTATTGCCACGCTTTTAATTTCTATACTCATCTTAAAGATCTGTCATTAATACCATCAAACGGACCAGTTCATCCGAAATCATTCTTTGACTTCCGGGCTGATACTTATGTGCAATGATGGCAAAACTCATTAACTCCCCGGCTTTATTCGTTACATATCCCGCAAAAGCTCTTGTCCCTTCAATTGAGCCACTTTTAGCCCTTATATTACCCACAGCCTTAGTTCCTTTACCCAAATTTCTGACCGTCCCTCCCTGACCTAATACGGCAATCGTTTTATAAAAATCGTCGAAGTTAGGTTGCCGGCTGGCTATTCGTAGTATATCGGACAAATTATGCACCGTTACGGAGCCCGAAGGTGAAAGTCCACTACCATCCTTGATAAAAAAACCACTCATATCGGCATTTTTCAAACTCCAAAAGTTGGTCATCGCCAATGCAGCGGCATCAAATTCACTATTCCCGGATAGCCGCTTACCTAGATGTTTTAAAAAAGTATCCGCATATAAATTAACGCTCCATAGATTTGTCTGCAGACTTATTTCCCGTAATGGAGGGGATGTATACTCATCCAACGTCTTTCGACCGACCAGTGCCAATAAGCTATCCGGCATTGCAGACTCCAATACCGGGATCTGACTATATCGTAAAGCCTCTTTTAACAAAAATCCCACTGAGCCTGGAGGATCGGGAACAGCGCCCTTGACCGTATACGTACTCATTCCCTGCGGAATGGTTCCGGTCAGAAAAACGTGATTGCTAATGGGATTACTATACAAGACCGTTCGGTCGCCTGAGCCCCTTTCTCCTGTCAACACATGATTTTGAAATGTCAGAAAAGGTAACGACGGATCCGTTCCCAACAAAGTCACCGGATACCCAATTTCAGCTGCTGGTTTAAGTTTAATTTTGTACTGATTATCATTGAAGTTTAGCGCGCTTACCCCGGCGCCATAATAACTACCCAAATCGGCAAAAATCCAGCTATCAGGCACTGTCCGTGGATCAAAATAGCTTGCATCTGTCAATATTTTACCTTTCACTACCTTTATGCCCGTTTTCGCCACCAACTGCGCCCAACGCGTGAGCAAGTCGGTATAAAGTAAAGTTCCTTTAAAACGATCGCTGCCCAGGGTGGGATCTCCATTTCCACGTACATAAATATTCCCAAAGAGGGTATCGCCCTGTATGATACCCTGGTATTCAAGAAAAGTTTTAAACCGATAATCACCCCCAAAAACACTCATCGCCGTGGCTGTGGTGACAAGTTTCAACGTAGAGGCAGGAGGTAACGACAGTGCTGCATTAGACGAAAACACGTTCTTTCCATCTTTCGTCGATTTTACACTTATTGCTAAGGTTCCATTTTTCAAAAGCTCGCTGTTTTGCAATTCCAAAACCGCATCGCTAAAATTAATAATACCCAGACTGTCAACTGTCTGAGCAGAAATTGTCATATACCAAAAGGAAAAAATAATGGTCAGAAAAAATTTCATAGACGATGTCAGGAGCCCTGTTTAAGGACAAAAATGAAGATTCAATTCTAAACTAATAACTTAACAATAAATCTAAGCGTCTTTTTTGATACTTTTGTATAAATTTTAATAACCACCGCGTCCAGAAAAACCAATTTTTTAGACTGCACGGATGTTGAAATTGAGAATTACGAAATAGACATAGAAGTAATATTGATTTCTCCGCAAGAGGGGAAATGATAATATACATATTCACCCCCATCACAAAGTATGAAATTGACATTTTGGGGAGCCGCACAACAGGTAACGGGCAGTATGTTTCTTTTGGAAACTGACGACTACCGAATTTTAATTGACTGCGGTTCAGATTTTGACATAGATGAAATAGGAAGAAAAAGCCGTTATGATGAACAGAAAAGTGTATTTCCTTTTGACCCAAGCTTAATTAACACTGTCCTTCTCACACACGCTCACATTGATCACTCCGGAAACATACCCAATTTATTTAAAGAAGGTTTTGAAGGTCGTGTAGTATGCACGGAGCCCACCATGGCGTTAACTGCCTTGTTGTTGAAAGATGCTGCCAATTTGCATCAGAAACGTCTCAACGCTCGTATGGGGTCGGGCAAGAAAAAAGGAAAGAAAAGAAAGGATATACCAAGAGATTATTTCGTTGAAAAAAACGTAATCGAAGCACTGGAAAATTTTGTTCCGGTTTCCTTTGGGCAGCGTTACCGTATTGCAGATCACGTATCCATTACATTTTATGCAGCAGGCCACTTACTTGGGGCTGCCCATATTGTGGTGGAGGTATTCGAAAATGGCGAGAAAAAAAGAATCTGTTTCTCAGGTGATATAGGACGTAACAACTACCCTCTGTTGATGGATCCACAGGAGGTTCCGGATGTTGATTACCTCGTTTGCGAAAGCACCTATGGCAGCCGTCTCCATGAAACGACTGGATCACCTACAGCTGCTTTGGCCGATGTGATTAAGCGTACCTGCGTGGACATACCGGGCCGTCTTATTATACCCTCATTCAGCGTTGGGCGTACCCAGGCATTGCTATACACCCTGAACAAGATATACGCAGATCATAAATTCCCAAACCTCAAAGTATTTTCCGACAGCCCCCTGGCTTATAGTAGCACCAAGGTTTATCAGCGTCATGTGCGATTATTGAACAAAGAGGCTCGAAATTTTCAGGATGACAATGATATGCTCTTTGACTTCGATAACCTGATTTATCTGGAAAGTTCGGACGCAAGTAGGGCTATATCCAACTATAACGAGCCTTGTATTATCATTTCCTCGTCGGGAATGGTGCAAGGAGGCCGGGTGGAACATCACGTAGAAGCCAATATCGGAAACCCCTACGCAACCATACTGATGATTGGTTATGCCTCGGAAGGTACCTTGGGTTGGCGACTTTTGAACGGTCAGGATACCATTTCCATTCGCGGTAAACAGCTGCCAGTCTTGGCTAATATTGAAAAAATTGACGTATTTAGCGGCCACGGAGATCAAAACGATCTTCTCAAATTTGTTAATATGCAGAACCCTGAGAGACTAAAATCGGTTTTTCTGGTACACGGCGAGCAGCAAAGTATGGCTGATCTTCAGCATAAAATTCAACAAATCGGCTTTAAATCGGTAGAAATACCGTTACGTGGACAAAGCTACGAATTGTAGTACCACGTGTATTGCCCAAAACTAAAAGAACCTAAGAAATGAGAACATACCTGGATTTTGAAAAACCTATGGCCGAGCTCGAACGCAAGCTCGAAGAAATGAAAAAATTAGCATCTGAAAATAATGTGGATTTTTCAGGTGCCATTTCCTTGTTGGAAAATAATATTACAGATCTTCGAAAAGAAATATTCCAAAATCTAACCCGCTGGCAGCGTGTTCAATTATCACGTCATCCCGACCGCCCTTACACTTTAGATTATATCGAGCGGATTTGTGACGAGTTTATCGAATTGCACGGAGACCGTCAGGTTCGGGACGATCCGGCAATTATTGGCGGTATTGCCAACATTGGTGGACAGTCGGTGATGTTGATCGGTCAACAGAAAGGACGCAATACCAAGCAGCGTCAACACCGTAATTTTGGTATGCCCAATCCGGAAGGATACCGAAAAGCACTTCGTTTAATGAAGCTTGCCGAAAAATTCAACAAGCCCATTGTAACCCTTATTGATACCCCGGGAGCATTCCCAGGTATGGAGGCCGAAGAGCGTGGACAAGGCGAGGCTATTGCCCGTAACCTGAAAGAGATGTTTATGCTTAAAGTGCCCGTGATCTGTATCGTGATCGGCGAAGGTGCTTCGGGTGGTGCGTTGGGAATTGGTATTGGTGACCGTGTATTGATGCTTGAAAATACCTGGTACTCGGTAATTTCTCCTGAAAACTGCTCAACCATTCTATGGCGTAGCTGGGATTTCAAAGAACAAGCTGCCGAAGCGATGAAAATCACTGCCAAAGATATGGTTGCCAACAAATTGGTTGATGGTATCGTTGCTGAACCGCTGGGTGGTGCACATCTTGATCACGACTGGATGGCTGAAGAATTAAAACGTGTCATTTTAGACAACATCAAAGACCTTTCTAAAATGTCTGCTGAAAAACGAATTGATCAGCGTATCGATAAGTTTTCAGCGATGGGTGTTGTTGTGGAATAATAAGATATAATATAGGGAGCAGCAATCTAAATTACCTGCTCCCTATGTTCTGTATCCTTTCGGTGAAGTTTCATCCTTTTAACTAACCATGAAAAACGAAAAGATTAAAAATATCATATTCGATTTGGGTGATGTAATCCTGAACATTGACGTCCCTGTGGCTTCGCTGTCCTTTGCAAAGTTAAGCGGTCTGGAACAATCCGAAATTCTAACAATTTTTAGCGAAAACGAGCTTTTTCGTCAATTCGAAACGGGCTCTTTAGACGAAGACGGTTTCCGTAATCTTATCCGCAAGCTCGTCAATTTCCCCGACTGGACAGATCACGTGATCGACACGGCCTGGAATAGTCTTTTGCTCGATCTTCCCGCAGAGCGCGTGGATCTTATCAAAAAATTGCGAAGTAAGTACCGCTTATTCTTATTGAGCAATACCAGCTCTATACACATTACACAAGTAAACAAAATTCTGGAAGCTTCTACTGGCCATAAAAGTCTGGAAGAGCTTTTCGACAAGGTATATGTTTCTTACGAAATGGGACTCATGAAGCCCGATCCCAACATTTACCTGCAACTTTTGGCGGAGCAGCAAATTGTAGCAGCAGAAACCTTGTTCCTGGATGACAATGCCGATAACATCAAAGCCGCAGCCGCGTTAGGTATAGAAACGATTCACGTTCAAAAGCCTGTCACTATACTGGAATATCTTAAAGACTATGCAGTCTAATTCGCGTACGTACCTCATTCAAGGATTACTATTTATCGCAACGGTCATTACAACCACAATGGCCGGAGCAGAATGGATCCATGGCAATACTTTTTCCTTTGTATTTGATTTTTTTAAATTAATTGGCGGAGAAAGTCACGAACTCAAGGCAGCATCCGAAAAAGCGATGGGTTGGAAGGAATTCTATCAGGGATTTCATTTCTCCATACCCTTTCTGGCCATTTTGACCATTCACGAATTTGGTCATTATTTCACGGCAAAGGCGCACCAGGTCAAAGTTACCCTTCCCTATTACATTCCCATGTGGTTTGGTCTATCCCAAAGCATAGGGACCATGGGTGCCTTTATTCGAATCACTTCCATCGTTAAATCCAGACTTAAGTTTTTTGATATAGGAATTGCCGGACCTCTTGCCGGTTTTTTTGCGGCTATGGCTGTTTTATGGTACGGTTTTACACACCTGCCACCCTTGGAGTATATTTATAGCATCCATCCCGAATATGAACGATTCGGATCTAGCTACGGTAAATTCGTATACGAAAACTCGTCGGGTAACATTGCCTTAGGCGACAACATTTTGTTTTGGCTCTTTAAAAATTATGTAGCCGATCCTGAACTTTTGCCTCATCCCTATGAAATGATCCACTATCCGTACATTTTTGCAGGATATTTGGCGTTGTTTTTCACCTCCTTGAACCTGATTCCCATTGGCCAACTAGATGGTGGACATATACTTTACGGACTCATTGGCAAGAAAAGATTTGATGTGGTTGCCCCTACTCTTTTTGGCTTTTTTATTTTCTTTGCCGGACTGGGTACATTTAGACCTGAATCATTTGCCATCAATTCGGACTCCGTTTTTTACGAACAACTGATTTATCTGTTCTTCTATACCTATTTCATTTTCCTTTGTTTCCGAAAAACCTGTGACGCCGGCTCCACCGCCTGGATGATCAGCTTGATCATCGTTGTTGGACAGTTTGCCGTCTCATATATACGTCCTGACTGGAGTGGTAATCAAGGATTTTTATTATTTGCATTTATTATAGGTCGCTTTTTAGGTGTAAAGCACCCCGATACTGAAGACAGCCGCCCATTGGACACGCCGCGCATTATTATGGGTATTTTTGCGTTGATCGTCTTTATCCTGACTTTCACACCCTATCCATTTATCGAACTATAAAATGGACGAGGAAAATGGACTTTATCATTTTCAGATTAGCGGATGAGGCTTCTCTGCCCAAACCCTGGACAAGGATTTTTTAAAATTTAATCACAAATTCAGTCCAGCCATCATCATTACTTTTTAAAGAAAATTTAAAATGATGATTGACAAGAATTTCCCTGCTTATGGTCAAACCAATTCCCTGGCCATCGGGCTTACTGCTGAAAAACGGATTAAATAGCTGACTGGCTTCCTCTGGCATGATAGGCTTACCATTGTTACGGATGAGCAATGCATTTGAAGAAAGTGCAATTTGAACGATATTGCCTGTGCTACATGCCTGTATTGCATTTTTAATGACGTTTACCAAGACTTGTTCCATTTGACCAGAATCTGCACTCACAGTTATATGTTTCGACAATTTGGTCTCGAACAATACACCTTTTTCATTTGCGTAAGATTTCATAAATAACGAAACGTCATTGACAAGTTGTTCCAGATCTATTGCCTCAAGTCTAGGTGGAGGTAACCGAACCACATCTGCGAAATTTCTCATGAATTGCGTTAATCTCATATTCCGCTCCGATGCTATGCGCAGAGCGTCGTTCAGATCCCCGGAGTCGTCAGAGGTCAAATATTGTCTCGTAGTTTGAAGTATAGAATCTGTTGCACCCAAAGTGTTATTTACTTCGTGGGCCATCATCCGGATCACCTTACCATATGCTTTCTTTTCTGACTCATGCATTTCGGCCGTCATCTCTTCAATGAGCATAAATGAGCGTTTAAACCCCTGGTCCATAAAATGCGACCGCTGTACCTTAAACGTCTCAATACCCTCTATCTTAATAATTTTAGATTCGCCATCATTTAATGGTGCCAGAGCTTTCAGCAAGGGTATATCTGTATTTTCTAACTTCTGGCCAATTATGTCGGCTCTGAACTGCATAGTGGCTTTCTTATTCAGTGAATCTATGCGTTCGTCAAAATCAAAAATCAGAATAGATATAGGGGAAGCCGCGATCAATTTTTCAAGAAAAAAATGTTTTTCATTCAACCGAACCCGTTCCTCCCGTAACTGATCAATCATCAGATTATATACCTCAATAAGGGTATCCACCTCTCCTTTCCCCGTTGGCACAAATTTGATTGTAAAATCCTTATCCTTAATCGCCTCTATACCTGACTTCACAAATTCGTTTGGCTCCATAAAATTTTGATATAACCGAACCGAGCAAACGACGGAAAGCAGCAGAAAAACCTCAGACGCAATGAATACTAATTTATCTTCGAAAAGAATCTTGTATACCAGCCACACCAGCACCAGATGTAGCACCACAATATACAGGATATACTTGCGTTTTGTTGACCACCTCATAGCTCCTCTGTATCATAGGAAATACCAAATTTTTCGAGGCGCCGGTATAGTGCAAATCGCGTGATTCCCAAGGAACGAGCCACTTTCGAAACTTTATTTTGATGAAATTCCATCGCTTTGCGAATCATTTGCAACTCCATTTCTTCCAGGGTAAACGTACCTACCTCTGGTAAAGAACCAGTGCGACTTGAAGTACCACTCACTTGTATACTTTGCTGAAAGTCATCCACATCCAATGTGTCGGTCAACGACAGCAAAACGGTTCGTTCAACAATATTTTTAAGTTGACGGATATTTCCCTGCAATACCAGCGACCTCAACCACTGGGAGGCCGTTTTAGTCATTTTCAGCCCTGGACGTTGGTAAATTTGTTTGAGGTTATTGATGAAATATCCGGCCAGTAATGGAATGTCATTAGGGCGTTCCCGCAGGGCAGGTAACTTCACGGTAATGAGGTTGATCCGATAATATAAGTCCTCGCGAAAAGTCCCCTCGGCAACCATTTCTTCCAAATTACGGTTGGTCGCACAAATTACACGTACATCTACCCTTCTACTTTTACTGCTGCCCAGCGGTTCAAAAGTCCGTTCCTGCAAAACCCGTAGTAGTTTCACCTGGCCCGACAGATCCAACTCCCCAATTTCATCCAAAAATATGGTACCCTGATGGGCCATTTCAAAACGACCCAATCGGTCGGTTTTTGCATCCGTAAAAGCACCACGAACATGACCAAACAGCTCACTTTCAAATAAGGTTGAGGAAATCCCTCCGAGGTTCACTTTAATAAATGGCTTACCTTTCCGCTTGCTGTTGGCGTGAACGGCCTCCGCAATTAACTCTTTGCCAGTCCCACTTTCTCCGGTTATGAGCACGGGCGCATCGGTTGCTGCCACCCTGCCCACGGTTTCCAGTATATCTAACAATTTGGGGTCCTTGCCTATAATATGGTCAAACCGATACAAACTGCCAGATTTACGATGAATTAAAGGATCGGAAACTGGCTGTTCCAGGTTAAGAATCGTGTGGATAGATTGTAGCAGATAATCATTTTGCCAAGGTTTGGTGATAAAGTCTTTGGCGCCCAGTTTCATACCTTGTACCGCCAAATCTATACTCCCCCAACCGGTGATGAGTACCACAGGAACAGCCGGATACCTTGCTCTAATTTTCGTCAGTAAACTCATTCCCTCCTCTCCCGAGGTTTCGATGGAAAAGTTCAAATCCAAAAGTATAAGTTCTGGGGTTTCTATATCCAAGATTTTCAATGCATCCTGCGGTGAGGCCGCACCTTTCACCACAAAGCCTTCCTTTTTGAGAAGCAAAGCCAAAGAGGTTCGTATCGCCAGATCGTCGTCGATTATAAGGAGCATTTTTTAGTTTACGTTGAGGTTTAATAGTTGATGTAAAGATCGCAGAGCCGTAAACTTAGCGACCTTTGCGTATAATCTTATTTTGCTTTGCGTAAAAATCAACCTTTTTCACGCAAAGATTTTAAGTTTTTCGCAAAGACCGCAGAACTGCAAACTTAGAGACCTTTGCGCATAATCTTATTTTGCTTTGAGTTAAATCAACTTTTTTCACGCAAAGAGTTTAAGCTTTTCGCAAAGACCGCA
>CALGRQ010000530.1 GCA_937880795.1 uncultured Dyadobacter sp.
GCGATATTTTAATAACGGAACGTTTATAAAGGACCGTTGGACTACACCAGGTCAGATTACCGATATACCCAAGCTTGTTTGGGGAGATAGTTTTACCGGTGGATTTTCATCTGCCAATGCTACCAATGTTGAAGATGGTTCCTTTGTAAAACTCAAAAATATTGCACTCAGCTATCGTATTCCGCTTGCCACATCTGCCTTGGGTAAATTCATTTCCTCTGCCCGCGTATATGCACAAGCTTCCAATATCCTGACTTTAACCAGATATACAGGTTCTGATCCTGAGATTTCAATCAACGGAAACTCCATTAATTCTGGAAAAGATCAAAACGTACCCGCTAACGCATCGGTCTATACCATTGGAATCAATCTTGGGTTTTAATGCATCCCTTTAAATCATCAGAACAATGAAGTCAATATATCTCTCGAAACAGATGATCAAACAAACATTGGTATGGACAGCACTGACAGTAGGTGTCATGTCGTGCCATGATAATGTCCTTGATTTAACGCCTAAAAACAGTATTTCTCAGGAAACAGCATTTGCAACACCTGAAAAAATTAAAGCTCAGGTAAACGGGCTATATGGTTTACTGAGTGCAGATTCTTTCTACGGTGGTCGTTATCTGATATTCAACGAGCAGCGTGGCAATGAGTTTAGCCAAAACGATGGTAATAATTCCACGGGAGCCAATGTTTGGAACCAATCGATTACCGGCTCGGGAGATTTTGTGAATGCAGTATGGAGTGCGGCTTATCGCACAATCAATTCCGCCAATATACTGATTGACAATCTACAAACGTCAACTATTGTAGATGATGTTACAAAAAAACAATACATTTCCGAAGCGAAATTCGTGCGCGCGCTGAGTTATTTTAGTCTCGTGCAAACCTATGCCAAACCTTTTGCACAAAGCAGCACGGCGCCGGGTTTACCGCTTAGGTTGAAAGGGGAAATAGCAGGTGGGAACAATGATCTGGCTTTTAGTTCTGTTGCCGAGGTTTATGATCAGATCCTGAAAGATTTGGATGAGGCAGAGACCGATTAACTATACAACTCCGCTTCTAACTGCCTCCAGGGCGCACAAAGCAACGGCCATTGCTTTAAAAACCAGGGTGAATCTTGTTAAGGGCGATTATGCTAAGGTAGTGGCCGAGGCAGCTAAGCTGGTTTCCGACAAAGCTCCATTTCAATATGTTGCAGGTTCACTAACACATCGTTTGGAAGCAAATGTTGCTACTGTTTTTGGTGGATCATATACGGGAGATGAAGCGGTGTTTACCATTCCTTTTTTACTTCCGGCGGAGGCGCCAGGATTACAAAGTGCTTTGGCCGGCAATTACCTCACTCCGGTTATTTACCTCAATAGCGAAGGGATTGTTTCGGATGCAGTATTTAATGAAATCTCAAAAGATGCAAGAAAAGGGCTGATCACAACCAATGCAACCAACCAACGTTTATTACGGAAGTTTTCAAAGAATTCAGCACCATTTGATAGTTACATTCCTGTGATTCGCTATGCCGAAGTATTATTGAATTATGCTGAGGCAGCAGCGCAAAATAACGATTTGGCCAAAGCTGTAACCTTGCTTCAGGCGGTCCGCAATCGTTCCGATGCGACCTATATCTTTAAAGAGGGTATTGCCACCCAGTCAGAACTGATCGCGACCATACAGAATGAAAGACGTATTGAGTTGCTTGGAGAAGGGTTCCGCTTGCATGATTTGTTCCGAACTGGGAAAGCGCTTCCTGCCAAAATAGGCAATGCCGGTACTGCTCCTGAAATAGCGCCGACGGCCCCCAATTATGTATGGCCTATACCAAGTAATGAGCTGGCATATAACAAGCTTGCCCCTAAATAATGAAGAGTGAATATTGACCGTGAAGAAATTGGAAGTATCAATTGTAAAATTTTAATGTACGCATGATGATGAATAAAATATTTTTGGCCGTTTTAGTTTCTTTCTTTTTTGTGTCTTTTAAACAGGACGGTGGTGTTGAAAAAGGAGCAGAGGCAACAGCCGAAAAAATATACATCAACGGCAAGGTATTGACCGTGGATCAAAATAACTCGGTTGCCCAGGCGGTTGCTGTGGCTGAGGGGAAAATTCTGGCGGTGGGAACAACATCGGATCTATTAAAACTAAAAAATAACAAAACACAGGTTGTTGATTTGAAGGGAAAAACGCTGATTCCTGGCTTTATAGATGGTCACAGCCATTTCATGGGTTTGGGTGCAGGCCGAACGGCCAATTTATCACCTCCACCGATGGGATCGGTTAAAAACATCAACGACCTGGTTAATGTACTGGTGAAGTTTAAGAAGGATAACCAGATCAAAGACGGTGAGTGGATTTCCGCATTTGGGTACGACACGGATCAGCTTGCCGAGCTTCGACATCCGGTGAAAGAAGATCTGGATAAAGCATTTCCCAACAATCCATTGGCGCTTACACACGCATCGGGCCATATGGTTGTAGCCAATTCTTTGGCATTGAAAATTTCGGGTATTGACGAAAATACGGCCGATCCGGCAGGAGGGACTATCGTTAGAAAGGGTTCAACCAAGGAACCAACGGGTCTTTTGCAAGAAACAGCAGCCAGACTCTTAAAAAAAGGCGTAGCCAAAAAATTAACACTTGAAGAGAAATTTGAAGACCTTAAAAAACAGCAGGAGCTGTATGCAAGTGTGGGTATCACAACGGCACAGGATGGACTTAGTAGTGTGGAATCTGTTGAACTTCTTAAGAAAGCCTCAGATGCGGGCATATTGTATATCGATATTGTAGCACTGCCGTATTTTGTACATCTCGATAAACTCATGGCAGATAGCCAGTACAAGTTTGGAAGCTACGACAACCACTTCAAACTTGGTGGCTTCAAACTAACCGCCGATGGTTCTCCACAAGGTAAAACCGCATTTTTTTCAAAACCATATTTGACCGAAGTTCCAGGTTGCAACCACGACGCCTGCACGGGCTATGCCAATGTAACCCAGGAAACGTTGAACAAGGCTATTGTAACCGGATTCAAAAATAACATTCAGCCGTTTGTGCATTGCAATGGCGATGCCACGGTGGATATGTATATCAAGGCTGTTGAAAATGCAAATAAAGAATTGGGCACTTCGGCTCTGGAACGTCGTCCGGTGGTGATTCATTCCCAGTTTGTAAGACCCGACCAGCTGGATCAGTATAAGAAACTGGGTTTGGTACCTTCTTTTTTTACAAATCATACCTTCTTTTGGGGTGATGTTCACCTTCGAAATCTGGGCAAAGAGCGTGCCTTTTTTTCAAGTCCGCTCAAGTCAGCGATCAAGCGTAACATCACATTTACCAACCATACCGATTTTAGAGTAACACCCATCAGCCAACTTTTTTTGCTTGGGTCGTCGGTGAACAGACTTTCACGTACGAACGTAGTAATTGGTCCTGACGAGCGTGTAACCCCTGCGGAAGGTTTACGCGCGATAACCATCAGCGGAGCGTATCAATATTTTGAAGAAAAAGCAAAAGGTTCAATAGAAAAGGGGAAACTAGCCGATCTGGTCATTCTGTCGGAAGATCCAACCACCATTGATCCGCTTAAAATAAAGGACATTCAAGTTTTGGAAACCATCAAAGGCGGCAAGACCGTCTATCTTAAAAAATAACAATAATGCTTTCAGAAATAATACCCGTTGCCGTACGTACACCAGAGCGCGTTGCCGAAATTTCCTGGTTTGATGATATCATTGGCGGTGACACAACTCATCTAGGAATATTGGACGAGAGCCGTCGAAGCAGCTTTGATCATTGCACGGACATTGTTCAAAATGCAGAAAAACTGGGTTTCTCAGGTATTCTGTTCCCCACAGCGTATACCGTAGGCCAGGATGTACTCACCTTTGCAGCAGGGGTTGCTCCGCTTACCGATAAGATTAATCTTTTGACGGCCATTCGCACAGGAGAGGTACATCCGCCCATGCTGGCGCGAGCCATAGCTTCTTTGGATCATATGCTGAAAGGTAGACTCATGCTGAACATCATCAATTCGGATTTACCGGGACTTCGCGAAAATACTGATTTTAGATATCAGCGCTGCACTGAAACCATTGAAATACTAAAACAAGCCTGGACCAAGGACCGGATTGATTACCAGGGTGAAATATACAAGTTTAACAT
>CALGRQ010000531.1 GCA_937880795.1 uncultured Dyadobacter sp.
TATTTTATTTCTGGGCTGATTCTTTATCCAGAAGCGAGGAAATCATCAATTGCAAAGTACGTCTGTTGTCCGGCCCTATTCGAAAATCTCTAAATACAATCTTGCCATCTTTATCAATGATAAAGTTTTCGGGCTGCCCGGTTACATTATACTTTTCTAGGGCAAATTTTGTGGTGCCACGAAGGGGTATAAACGAGAATTTATTGTTATCAATAAAAGGAAGTACATAGTCGTCTTGCGATGGTAGCACATTAATTCCCACATACTCGAGCTTATCACCTTTATAGGAATCTATTACGTTCTGAAAATGTGGGAACTCTTCTTTACAAGGGCCACAGGCAGGAAACCAAAAAGTGAGCAAGGTTACTTTACCCTTCAGATCATTCAGACCTAACTTTTGATCACTTGTATACAAACCCAGTTCAAATGGGGATGCAGGAACAGCGGTACTATACCGGATCGTTTCAATATCTTTATCAATCTGCTTTTGATCTTTACCCAATTTCCTGCCATACCGCTCCAGTCCTTTCATGAGGGTATCCGTAGGCCGCTGGGCGTACAGGGTAGTTAGACTATCATAAGCGACCGAAGGTCCATTTAATTTATCCTGTAAGTCTGCTTTTTTGAGTGCAATGTACTCATGCAAAGGATTTTCCTTTGATCTGTGAATGCGTGTTAATTTCTCTAGTGCCTCTCTATATTTATTTTCGCGTTCTAATTTCTGTGCCGCAATATACAGTTCTACCTGTTCCCTGATGTTTTTCCAATTATCGCCTCCTGTTTTTTCCATTCGCCTGGTTATTTCCAAAGCTTTCGCAGGAGTGGTTTGAAGATAAATATCACATAACTTACCCATACCAGACTGTGTCCAACTGTAATTTTCGGGTGCATACTTTTCATACAGCAGTTCATAATAGCGTACTTGATCCGACACCGTTACTGCATTTGCTGCGAGGCTATACAAGGCGTACGAACCCTCATCCGACTTGGGGAACCGGTCAATATATTCAAAAACCATTTTTTTATATGCTTCCGGATCACCCTCCCGAAAAGTGCGTAGATAAGAATAGGCATAACCTGCGTGACTCGCGTCTATAATCGTGGCCCTTTTAACATATTCTCTTCCGAGGTCATACTCTCCTTCGATTGAAGCAATGCTTGATAACATCATCCAAGCCTTGGCATTCTTGGGATTCATTTGTACCGTTTTTAGCAAATATTCTTTTGCACTATACAACGTCCGACCAAAATACACCGCCCCTATGGCAAAAGGGATGTTGGCGTTATCGGGGTATTTCTTAAACCAGATTTCATATTGCTTCTCTACGGCTGCTGTATTAAGCCCCATGGCATAAATGTATTTCCGGTGCGCATTTAAACTATCCATATTCTCCTCCACAAATTTCAGCGCTTCTTTAATCTTTTCTTCGCTCACCGCACTTACTGAATTTGGTGTTTGCGCACTTACAATATTGACGGCGTAGAGAAAAAGTATGAAGAAAATCGTCATCTGTGATGATACACTAAACGTAAAGGGCTTCTGATTATTCATCAACTGAATCATATGTTTCTCTCATTACGGGTGGATGGGATACCAATGTAAAAAATTGGGTGCAATTAGATCTACGGTAACGCGTTAATCTCATTCTGCATATTTAAGGGCTGGCGATAATAATGAATTGAATTTATCAATATATAAAAGAAAGTATATTATAAACTATACTTATAGTTTGGGTTAATTATTTATAAAATTTTTCACGTTTTTATAAAATCAAACGGGACACCATTTCCTAAGCATATAGGTAATAGTGTCCCGGTGGTTGAAATGATGTAACAGGTTTTACGAAGGCACCTTTCTCGCGCTTTCCCTTTCCCATATACGATGTTGTTTCATCGCTTTAATAAAATCTGTTACCGACTGCCCATCTGATTCCAATATCAAACCAGCATCTTTGCCTTTTATATACGACGCTTCAACCAAGCTTTCTGCACCTTTGGCGAAAGCTAGGGCCTTACAATGCCTAAAACCTTCATTGATAAATTGAAAATATTCGGGAAGGTCACTCAGTATATTTACAGAATCACCTTCCGGAGTGTAAAAGGCATCGTAGCAAACAGAAGCTTCCGTAAGAAAAGAAAACTGAATCTCCTCGGAACCTCCTTGTTTATACTTCAACTTTCCAACATTTGGAGCAATGAGTACAGCCTCTGCACCTTCGGCTTCCAGTGCCTTCTTATAGTGTTCAACCTTATTCATGTCTACACCATCGGCTACCAAAAATGCCACCTTCCTCGTTTTGATCGTTCCTTTGGAAGGGTCCTGCTTCATACTCAAAGCTTTCGATTTTTTAACCTCAGGATCTTTGGGCTCAATGGGGTAGTCCGGATGATTATGTCTTACAAATTGTAAAGTCAGCTCGTCCAGTGAGGTAGGCGGAGTCAATCCGATATTAGATCCTACTTTTGCAGCCAACTTCGGATCTATCTGATGCAAAATAGCTAGTTCCCGGGTGCGTATATCTACTGATTTTACTTTGGACAATTCAAAACTATATGCGTTCACAATGTGCTCCTGTTCCTCGGGAGATTGCGAATTAAAGAACAACCTGGCCTGTGTGAAATGATCTGCAAACGAGGTAGAGCGTTTTCGAACCTTACTGGCGTCAATTTTTTCCTGGTGGCTTTCAAAACCTTTTTCACCTTTTAGCATAGCATGATAGGGGCAACCTCCACCCAAACTATTGGGGAAATAGCTGACATTACCTTTCAAAATATCTTGTCTTCCTGTTCCGTCCTTCTGATTGTTGTGCTTCCCATTGACAGATCGATTGATCGGAAGCTCATGGAAATTAGGTCCCCCCAGCCTGTAATTCTGTGTGTCGGCATAGCTAAAAACTCGTCCTTGCAACAAGGGATCGTTGGAAAAATCAATACCAGGCACCAGGCGCCCCGGATCAAAAGCAATCTGCTCCGTTTCTGCAAAAAAGTTCTCCGGATTCCGGTTCAGTGTCATGGTGCCTATGATCTGTACCGGAACCACTTCTTCCGGGATTAATTTGGTGGGATCCAGTATATCAAAGGAGTATCTGAATTCATCTTCCTCAGGAATTAGCTGAACACCCAAATCCCATTGTGGGAAATTGCCTTTGTCAATATTTTCCCACAAATCACGACGGTGGAAATCCGCATCGAAGCCCGAAATTTTTTGAGCCTCGTTCCACGCAACCTGGTGAACCCCTAGTTTAGGTTTCCAGTGGAACTTTACGAAAGTGCCCTTGCCAGCAGCATTAACAAATTTAAATGTATGTACGCCAAACCCTTCCATCATCCTTAATGACCGTGGTATAGCCCTGTCAGACATGGCCCACATCACCATATGCGCTGACTCCGGCATCAGCGAAACAAAGTCCCAAAAGGTATCATGGGCAGAAGCAGCTTGCGGCATTTCATTATTGGGCTCTGGCTTCACGGCATGAACCAGGTCCGGGAAATTCATGGCATCCTGAACGAAAAAAACGGGTATATTATTGCCCACCAAATCGTAATTGCCTTCTTCAGTGTAAAATTTGACAGAAAAGCCTCGAACATCACGCGCCAGATCCGTAGAGCCTTTGAAGCCAGCTACCGTAGAAAATCGAACGAATAGGGGCGTTTTAGTTCCTTTTTTGAGAAATGCTGCTCTGGTATACGCGGACATATCTGCTGTGGCTTCAAATACCCCATGTGCGCCAGACCCCCGTGCGTGCACCACGCGCTCAGGTATACGTTCGCGGTCAAAGTGAGCCATTTTATCCTGATAAATGAAATCTTCCAGCAGCGAAGGACCCCGGTCTCCCGCTTTTAAGGTGTTGTTATTATCAGTAATAAAAACTCCATCATTGGTGGTCAAACGCTGATTGGTGTTGTCAATCAAACTTTTGTTCATCTGTTCAATTTTCTTGTTTTCATCTGATGCAGCCATAGTAAGTGTATTAGGTGTTTGAATAATTAAACAAATGTGTCGTCACATAGAATTAGACTCGAACATCGAAGCTTATTCTATCATTTACCCTGTACTATAAAAAATGTACCACCATTAAAATCATTATACATTACACTAGATAAGTATAATTTAAAGGCGAACACACGGTGCGGTACCATCGCCGAGGAGTATAAATGCCCGTATATATGTAATTTTGAGAAAAGTTGTACTGAAAGAGCCCCAGTAAGATTAAAACCTATACATCTATGAAATCCATACTCGTATCACTTGGCGTGCTGACGTTATCGGCAGGAGCATATATTTTTAAAATAAAGGGAAGTCAAAATTCGGCCACCGGCATTGCAGAGATAACCATGTGCGGACCCGTTGACTTTGAAGCAATGAAACCTGCTGAGAATGGAAAATACACCGTGCCACTGCCTGGCTGGGGCAGCTATCATTATGGCATCACAACGAGCAGCGATAGTGCACAATTCTATTTTGATCAGGGACTAAGTCTCTATTATAGCTATCATATGCCCGAAGCCGCTGCTTCTTTTAGGGAAGCCTCACGATTCGATCCTGGCTGTGCCATGGCCTATTGGGGTGAGGCACTTACTATGGGGCCCTATTATAATGCAGCACACAGCTATACCAAGCCAGAGCGTATCGCAGAGGTTCTTGCTAAAATGAACTTGAACATAAACAGCACCTCGGAAAAGGAAAAAAAACTGATTCAAGCGATAAACATTCGTTTCGATCCAGCTAGAGGAGGGAGCGATCTAAAAACTTCGGATTTAGCATATGCCGAAGTATTACAATCACTTATAGCGACGTATCCGGATGATGTGGACATAAAAATGCTATATGTAGACGCGGTGATGTTGATGCATGCCTGGGATTTCTGGGATCAGGATGGAGGTGCGAAACCCTGGACCGAAGAGGTCGTTTTACTTTCCGAGCGCGTATTAAAAAGTAATCCGGAGCACCCAGCAGCATTACATTACTATATACATCTTACCGAAGCTTCGCATCAGCCGCAAGTAGCTTTGGCCAATGCCGATGCCCTTAAAAAGTTATTTCCGGGAGTACCACATATGGTTCATATGGCAAGTCATGAATACCAAAGAAATGGTTTTTATGCAAAGGGAGTGGAGGTGAACGATGCAGCGGATAGCAATCTGCGGGTTTATCACGGACTATCTAAAAATTTATCGCTAAACACGAAGTCTCCTCATTATTATGCCGTACAGACCTACTGCGCACTAAGCGGCGGTATGTATGAGGCCGGCATGCGCAGTGCAGAAAAATGTAGGGCAAGTGTAAAGCCGACAGCCGCAAATACCTATGACCAATATCTGTACATGATGCCGGTGATCACCATGGTACGGCTGGGTAAATGGAAGGAAATTATTGCCGACCAGACCGAAGTTAAAAAAAGTTGGACATACGCTCAGCTCCTAAACCATTTTGCCAAGGGGATGGCCTATGCGCATACCAGTAAAATGGATTCAGCGCAATGGCACTTGACCCAATTACGTCAGCAAATGAAAGATCCCGTTCTTGACAAAAGAAGAATACCTTTCAACGCACCCGCAGATGTGGCACCCATAGCAGAACAAATTCTGTATGCTTCTATACAATTCTACCTAAACCATAGGAACCAGGCAATAGAAGCACTTCGTGTCGCGATTGCAGCTGAAGATAAACTGATATATACCGAACCGAACGACTGGCCATTGCCAGCACGCCAATATTTGGGGGCTTATTTGTCTAAAATGAGAGTTTATGAGCAAGCAGAACAGGTTTACCGAGATGATTTGGTTCGCAATCCTGGTAATGGTTGGTCTAACCTGGGTTTATGGAAAATCCTTAAAGCGCAAAAGCAAACAAAGGATCTCGACCAATACAAAAGAGCTTATAGACAAGCATTTTCTCATGCTTCTCAATTGCCAACAGGTTCTGCCTATATCCGATGAAAAGGAGCATTCTAAAATATAGCTGCGCCAGTAAACATTATAAAGAACTGGCGTAGTTTAAAATTTTAACGACCTCTTCTTCTGTATCCAAGGCTACTTTGTTGTCCTTAAAGTAGTCGTTTAATGCCCGTTTCTGTTTAGGAAAAAATTTTACAATGCTACCCTTGTTCAGGGGTAATATGTTTCGGTTTTTGTCTATCAGAAGATAAGCGGTTTCTTTTTTCAATATAACCTTATCCCCACCTTGTAAAGCCTGCTGTAAACCTGAGCTATTGGTAAAGGATGAATAGGTAGAAATGGCTGAGGTAGAAGAATATTGCCCATATGCGGCGGGACGCTCATTATCCAACACCATAATGTGTGGCTTTTCTACAAGCGTAACATTATTAAATGTCCCTATTTTTTTTACATGTCCATATTTCTGATAAAAATAGAACGTGTCGACACCTATGGCAATATGATTGATAAATTCTTTCTCGGTTAAAATGAGCGTATCTTTTTTGGTATCTATAAACTGAACCTCGCCATGTGCCAGACTATAATTCAGTCTTGCTTTCACGACACGTCCATTCCTAAAAAAGACTTTACCATCCTGAAACTTGTCATAGTAAAACCGCTGCTGAAAGTTCATGCTCTTGGATATATCGGTGCCGTTATTCACACGCATAACTTCACTGCTTTCCTGTGCGTAAACATGGCAGCCAGTTATAAGTAAGAAAATGGAAAGTATAGTAGTTTTCATGGACAGTTAGATGATTTGAGGTTCAATTACGCGACCAGTCACATTTAATACACGTAAAATCCAAATTACATCTATTTAATCAAGAAATCAATGGTTATTAATTTCCTAACTTTCAACGCATAATCGGGTATGCCGCATTTTTAACGAAAGGCCCCACAGCTGCTTATAGAGTCATGGGCCGCCCTTCAATTAAACTAATTTATTTACCCTAAGTTAAACGATTGATATACAAGATGTTGGTTGATTATAAAAAGACTCGAAATGGAAGGATTTTATTTAAATTATATACGTAAAACTATTTAACCGATTGCTCCGTAAGACGCATATCCCTTTCG
>CALGRQ010000532.1 GCA_937880795.1 uncultured Dyadobacter sp.
AAGCTAAGCGATTGATATACAAGATGTTGATTATTCGTAAAAAGACTCGAAATGGAAGGTTTTTATTTAATTTATATACGTAAAACTATTTAACCGATTGCTCCGTAAGACGCATATCCCTTTCGAATATTTGTTGAATCCATTCAATTTGATCTGCATAAATCGTTCTTTTACGGGTTCCAAAATACAAGGTATTTTCAATCACCTTATATCCTTCCCAAATCACCTTTACACGTCCGGAATCTATTTCCTTCTTTGATAAAAAATCGGGGACAACGGCAATGCCTTTACCGGCACTAAGACAGCGAATGATCGAACTTATGTTAGGCACGATAAAATTGGGTTTGAAATCGGGACGTTTGTTGAAGTTCTGATGCCAAAAGCGTCTCAAATGTTCCATATCGCCTGTTGTTCCATACCAGATTTGATTTTTCAACCATTCCTGAATTCCTTCCAAATTTCCTGATTTCACCAATTCCTCCAATAATTCTGTTTCAGTTTCGGCACCTGCTATAACCACAATTCTCTCTTTAAAAAAGGATTTAAAATCCAGGGCCTTATAATCTCCTTTTTGCGGCGTGATACCATTATCCAGATCCTTTTGCATTTCGGGATATTCTCCAAACTTAATAATTACATTGAAAGGAAGTGTCGGTAAATACTGTTCCAACGTAAACTGAAAAGTTTCAAAACACATGCCGATACTAATGGTGGGTTTATCCTTTTCAACACTTTTGTGAAAATGCTCCTCGGCAGCCTCAAGCTTATTAATTGGCTCTTGTATAAAGTTGTATAAGATCTTCCCTCGCTCGGTCGACACCATTTTTCGTGAGGTACGGTCAAACAATTTATAACCTACGTGTGCTTCCAAAGAACTCAAATGCAAACTCACCCCGGGTTGCGAAATATACAATGCTTCTGCTGCTCCGGTTAGTGTCCCCGTTTCGTAAATAGCCTTAAACGTCCTAAACCATTCTAAATTAACCATCACTTTAATATTATAATTATAATACAAATCTATTAGTTATATTATTTTATTGATACTTATGAGCGCATTACTTTTGTAAGGAAATATGAATCGAAACAAACAAGACAATGAAAATATTTGTAATTAACGGCGGACAGGTTTTTGGACATTCCGGTGGCCTTTTCAATAAAACGATTACCTGTGCAACACAGCAATTCTTTGAAGAACAATCTGGTTTCGAAATAAAAGTAACGAATATTAATGAGCCCTATAATCCGGTTCAGGAAGCCGAAAATTACGTATGGGCCGATGTGGTGATTTACCACTTTCCAATTTGGTGGTTCCAGGTACCACACGGCTTAAAACAGTATATAGATGTTGTATTTACCGAAGGACATCGCAAGGGAATGTATCGCAGTGACGGGAGAAAAATGGACAACCCAAATATCAATTATGGTACTGGTGGGTTACTTCACGGTCGCAAATATATGGTAACAACATCCTGGAACGCGCCTGCCACGGCTTTTACTTTACCTGGTGAATTCTTCAATGAAACGAGTGTAGACGACGGGATCCTTTTTGGCTTTCACCGGATGAATGCATTTCTGGGCATGACCCCGCTAAAAGGTATTCATTTTCATGATGTGGAAAAAAACGCCGATATTGAAACCGATCTCGGTCATTACCGGGAGCATTTAAACAATATTTTTCTAAACAAAAGCGTAGAAAATGTCCATTTATCTGACAGCTATCATTGAAGCCAAAACGGGTGCAGCGAATACCCTTAGACCACTATTAGAAACTTTAACGGACGCATCCAGAGCGGAAGAGGCTTGTATTCAGTATGATTTGCACGAGTCTGTGGAGCAAGAGGGGCTATTCATTTTTCATGAAGAATGGGTAGATCAGCCTGGTTTGGACCTGCACAACCAACAGCCTCACATCCATGCTTTTCAGAAAGCAGCCAACGGGTTATTGGCACGTGAAGTCGTTCTTCACAAAACGCGAAGGGTAAAATAAGTCTAACTCCCTGCCAGATTCCATCGGGTAATTGTGACGTAAGTTAAAACCTCTTGTTTAGGAATGTTAACTTACGTCGCTTCGTATATAGCTGGTTGACTATTCGCTTTAAAATTCATAGCTTAACGGGTATCTAATCGTATTGGCTATAAACTCATCTCATATGTCGGGTACTTTTCGAGGTTTCTATATCAATCAAAATGAGGGAGGAATAGAACAGGAAATAAAATCGGTTTCTCTGTCTGAATTAGCTCCTCATGAAGTTCTCATACGCGTCCATTTTTCGTCTCTCAATTATAAGGATGCGTTATCCGCAAACGGAAACAAGGGAGTCACCCGAAAGTTTCCGCATATCCCGGGCATAGATGCTGCGGGTGTGGTAGAACGGTCTAGTAATGCTCAAATCACAGCAGGAAGCTTGGTTCTTGTTACCGGGTATGACCTTGGCATGAACACCTGGGGGGGATTTGGAGAGTACATCAGCGTTCCCGCATCTTGGGTTATACCACTTCCGGCAGAACTTTCATTACTGGAAGCCATGAGTTTTGGCACAGCCGGTTTCACGGCAGGTATGTCTGTCGACAAGATTGTTGAAGCCGGTATTAACCCATCGGATGGACCCATAGTAGTGAGTGGCGCAACGGGTGGAGTGGGAAGTATGTCCATTGCTATATTGTCACAACTCGGTTTTGACGTGTGCGCCGTTACCGGAAAGCCAGATCAAGCCTTCTTACACAATATAGTAGGTGCTAAATCAGTAATGCAACGAGAAGCATTTTTTGAGAAGTATAATTCTAAACCCTTATCCAGTGCCGATTTTGCCGCCGGTATTGATACTGTGGGAGGTGAAATGTTATCTTCCATGCTTAAGTCTGTGAAACACCAAGGCGTTGTTACCAGTTGCGGCCATGTTTCTTCACCCGAATTACATACATCAGTATTTCCCTTTATACTGCGTGGCGTAACACTTGCTGGGATAGATTCCGCGGAGGCAAAACATGCCTTACGTGTGAAGATATGGAATAATTTAGCCACCATTTGGAAGCCCAAATACCTGGGTGAAATGGTACAGGAAATAGATTTAAATCATTTAGCAGATAAGTTGGATGAACTATTGCAAGGAAAGGCGAAAGGTAGATATGTGCTTCGACATTAATTAAGATTATTGGGTATATAAATGAAATTATGTTCAACCCTTTCGGGGTTGGACAAAGGATCTGCACCATCTTTAACCCCGGATTAATCCGGGGCTATTCAAATTAAATCCCTTCGGGATTTTCTATACAACTTAAATATATAGAGTCAAGTCCGGAAAGCGTACACATGCATAGCCTGGTTAGCACCCAGAGGTGAAGAGCAATGCGTAACGATTTTTCAACCCCAAAAAGGTTTGAATATATTCACCCTTTACGTTAATAAATCATATCGATAGTTCTTTCGCGGTAAAACAAATACAGCAAGCTCGAAGGATTTAAAACTAAATGCCTCTGATAAATGCGAGAGGTAGATGTGTACATCAACACTAATTAAAATTATTGGGTATATAAATGAAATTATGTTCAACCCTTTCAGGGTTGGAGAAAGGATGTGCACCATTTTTTGACCCCGGATCAATCCGGGGCTACTCAAATTAAATCCCTTCGGGATTTTCTTATGAGGATTTACCGCTAGGTTCGAAGGACTTGAACCTGAATAGCTCCGGGTAACACCCGGAGACAACGAATTATCAACCCAAAATAGGGTTGAATGCATATGATATATATTGCAATTTATTGACATTCAATAATTCCCCCATTTGGCAACACATAATAATCCAATCTCATCCTAAAATTTAACATAATTTAACAAGGTAGATGTTTAATCGTACGAATTATTTCCTACCTTTGAATTGCGCTTATTTTAAAACATGGAACCTACAAAATCAGAATTAGAAATATTACAAGTACTGTGGCAGCACGGTCCGTCCACAGTACGTTTCGTGAACGACACATTGAATGAAGAAAAACGATCAGTCCAGTATTCGTCTACCTTAAAATTGATGCAAATCATGACAGAAAAAGGGATTTTGTCCCGTGATGAAAGTAGCATGAAGCATATATATCATCCGGTGGAGCCCGAAAACAAAACCAAAGGGAAATTACTGGAACGCTTCGTGGATTCTATGTATAAAGGCTCCGCGGCCAGTTTGGTCATGCAGCTCTTTGGAAATAAAAATACCAGTAAAGAGGACCTGGATGAGATTAAGGATTTTCTTAAAAAACTAGAATAAGCATTCAAAAATCTATTAGCCATGCATTTTAAGGAACCAGTACTTCACCATTTAATCCAGGCGTTTCACTGGACTCTCATTCATTCGCTATGGCAAGGATTGATATTGGCTATCTGTACTGGGCTCGTTTTGTTTCTTACCCCTCAGTCAAAACCGGCATTGCGATACAACCTTTTAACCTTTCTTTTGGGGCTTTTCCTTATGGGAGGAGGATTAACGTTTTATCTGGAATATCATGGATTAAACCCACCCTTCGAGAGCGTTTCTGAGGTAGTTGAATCGTCGGTTTCGTATCAATTGGCGAATCACCATTCTGCCTACCAATCCTCAGACCTCATCACCAATACGCTATATACAGTGTTGGATTTTTCTAGTGCACATGCTCCGATCATAGTACTGCTGTGGTTCACTATTTTTATCTTAAAGGCCATTCAGGCCACAACAGGACTTTTCTATATCAATCGACTGAGGCATCAAGGGATACAATCCGCCACGCCTTTATGGCAAGGTAAACTCAATACTTTGGCAGCCCGCTTGCATATAGAAAAGCACATTTTGTTGATGGAATCCAGCAAAATATCGGTTCCCACCGTCGTTGGATTTTTCAAGCCGATGATTTTGGTACCTATTGGTTTTATCAATCATATACCGCAGGACCAGGTAGAAGCCATATTATTGCATGAACTGGCTCACATTCGTCGTCACGATCTAGCAATAAATCTATTTCAAAACATTGCAGAAAGTATATACTTTTTCAATCCGGCAGTTCTTTGGATCTCACACTTAATCCGGGAAGAAAGGGAGCACTGTTGTGACGACATTGCCTTGGAAGTCCTTTCAAATAAAAATATTCTGGTGAATGCCCTGGTCGGTTTCCAAGATTACAAATTGAATGATTGTCGCGAGGCAGTTGCATTTGCTTCAAAACGCAATCATTTATTGGATCGAATCAAGCGAATTATGTTCAACAATAATAAACAATTAGATGCCATGGAAAAATTATTTGTAACAACCAGTCTATTAACAGTAACCGTGCTCTTTGCAGCCTTTTCCCAAGATTTGCCCAAAACACCTCAACCCCCAACGCCCCCTAATATTGAAAATATTGCACCTCCAACGCCACCAGTTCCACCTGTTGAACCTGTTGAACCGACTAATCCACCAACACCTATACATGGCTTGGGCAACAACCGACACACAATACATATCACAAGGGATAACAAACGATATGAAATTGATGAAGTTGATGGAAAACTTGAATCGCTTAAAATAAACGGAATTTCAATTCCAAAGAAAGATTTAGAAAAGTACGATTCTGAGGTTCAGAAAATTATAGACGAAGTTGGTCAAGAGCGTATTATTGACGAGGAAGAGGCAATTGAACATACTGCGCAGTCTCAGGCATTACAAAAACAAGCGGAAGAATTACGGAAACAAGCCGAGCTAGTGAAACGGGAGGTTAACATGGTGATGGCAAGAGTTGAATTGGATAAGAAAATTGTTGACGCACAACGTATAGATATTGAGGCCGCTCAGAACGTGGCGAAGAAAGTAAGTAGCGAGATTCAAAAGATGAATTCGGAAGTTATTAGGCATGAAGTGGATAAATTACGACGCATGGTTATGGAAGTAAGCCAAGAGGCTCGAAAGTTGAAAGTAGAACAGCACGAGGATGAAAAAGGTAACGAGAATTTGAACCAAAATTCAGAAGAAATTAAAAACGACAAGTAAACAGTCAAGAGTTATATTAAAGCGGTTCGTTTTTTAGTAAGGATTGTAAGAAGGAATTTGAAATATATAGTCGTAAGTACAGGCGCGTTGGCCAGTACTTACGACTTTTCCTTTATTTATACCCCAAGGATATACTCTTCAATGAATAGGAAGTCATGCCTAATATATATTTTAAGAGGAAAATTTCAGCGTAGAGAACACGCTTCCAAACACGTATATACAAGTAGAAAAGATGTATTTCTTGCATTTAATCTGAAATAACTATCTTCTATACCTGATGAAACGTATTCTACTCATTCTACTGCTGTGTATCCAAAGTGCCGCATTCGCGCAAGTAAGGCTGGCACGCCTGTTTTCGGACCATGTAGTTTTACAACGACAAAAGCCAATACCGGTATGGGGCTGGGCAAACGCAGGCGAAAAAATTAAGATTACCATGGCCGGACAAACGCTTCAGACGAAAGCAGGAGCGGACGGGAAGTGGACGGTCAAATTTACACCGTTAGAGGCAGGCGGCCCGCATACAATGCACGTGACAGCCAAATCGGGCACAGCTACCGTTCAGGATATATTAATCGGCGAAGTATGGCTTTGCTCTGGTCAGTCCAATATGGAATGGCCGGTGAAGTCGTCGGATCACTATGTCAAAGAAAAAGCCAATGCGAATTTTCCTCAAATTCGGCATTTTAAGGTGGAACATGAAGTTACTCTCACTCCTGAAAAGGATCTCAAGGCAGGTAGCTGGAAGATTGCCTCGGCAGAAACCGTAGGTGATTTTACGGCGGTCGGCTTTTTCTTCGCCCGCGAGGTATATCAAAAACTGAACGTTCCCATCGGCATACTTCACTCATCCTGGGGTGGTTCTCAGATAGAAGGCTGGATATCCAAGGAGGCCATGCAAACCAATCCTGAATTAAAAAACTATGCAGATAACCTCCCTAAGACTTGGGAAGAAGCGGATATTATCATGGATCGGAAATTAAAAAAGCAGCTTTTCAAAAGTGAAGAAAAAACTCCGACAGCCAGTGAAGAAGCACTATATACCAATGGTTCGGCCAAGTTTCAAAGCTGGCAATCGGCAGGAGATCCACTGGGTCAGTGGGACTGGAAAGGCCTGATGGGCTTCCGTGGAGATGGTTATATGGGTAAAGAAGTGAGCATTCCAGAAGATATGGTTGGTAAGCCCACAACGCTGTCGTTGGCAGAAAACGATAGTAAAGTGGACGTATATGCCAACGGGAAATTAATAAGTTCTACCGCCACGAAAGGATCGAGAAAAATTGCCATTCCTGCCAATACCTGGAAAGCAGGTGATAACCAATTGGTTCTAAAAGTAGGGAGTATGGTGGAGCTTTCGTGGTTCGGACCAGGGCTGTTTGGTAAGAAGGACGATATGTATTTAGAAGAGGGCGCTAAACGCATTTCCCTTGCTTCGGATTGGAAAATCATGCCTTCTTTTGCTGAAAAGCATCACTATGCCCATTTGATGAATAATGTGGGCACCACAATCTATAATGCCATGATTGCCCCACTGGTTCCGTTTTCTATAAGGGGTGCATTGTGGTATCAGGGTGAAACCAACGCCGGTAGAGCCTATCAATACAGACAATCCTTTCCGCTCCTTATTAATAATTGGCGTCAACTCTGGAACGATTCATTCTCTTTCTACTGGGCACAATTATCGAGTTTTGGGAAGGATTTAAATAGCAACCAAGGCAGCAACTGGGGCGAACTTCGCGAAGCACAGGATATGACGCTAAGCTTACCAAAAACCGGGATGGCTGTTATCACAGATATTGGCAACCCCAAGGATATACACCCAACCAACAAACAAGATGTTGGACACCGGTTGGCCGTACATGCTTTGAAATTGGATTATGGACAAGATATTCCGTTCAGTTCCCCAAGATTCGAAAAAATGGAACTCGATCAGCATAAGGCCATTATTAGTCTAAAATACGCCGAAAATGGATTGGTGGTTAAAAACCGCTATGGCTATATACAAGGCTTTGAAATTGCTGGAGAGGATAAAACATTTTACTATGCGCAGGTTCAATTAGACGGCAACAAATTGATAATTACATCTCCCAAGGTTTCTAAACCCGTAGCAGTACGCTATAACTGGTCCGATGCCACAGAAGATGGACAATTGTTTAACCAGGAAGGTTTCCCACTCGCACCGTTCCGTACGGACGCATGGCCTGGTTTAACCGTTCACAATAAATTTCAATAGATAAAATTTAATCATATGTCCCTGCGATTACCCCTAGTAGTAGGTTGCTTAATACTTTTTTTAGTTGCTGCTAAAACCCTGACTTCAGAGGATAAAATCTTACCGTATACCGAATGGAATGAGTACTTGGGTGGACCAGACCGGAATCATTATTCTTCACTCACGCAGATCACTCCTGAAAACGTTAAAAATCTTAAAGTGGCATGGACATATTCCACGGTAGACTCAGGGCAAATGCAGACCAATCCCATCATAGTAGATGGGACTTTATATGGGGTAACGCCAACCGTACGTGCCTTTGCGCTTGACGCGGCTACGGGCAAGGAAATCTGGACATTTGGAGGAAAGTCAAAAGAAGGCTCCAACACAAGCCGTGGGCTTACATATTGGACTGACGGGACGGACAAGCGTATTCTTCATTCCATAGGGTCATACCTATATGCCCTAGATGCAGCAACGGGGAAGCCAATAGAATCCTTTGGAGATGGTGGACGTTTGGATTTGCATACGGGTCTTCCGGAAGTCGCTCAAAAGAAATATATGGTATCCAACACGCCTGGAACAATCTTCGAAGATCTAATTATTCTGCCACTGCGCTTATCCGAAGGGGCAGATGCTGCCCCTGGGGATCTTAGGGCTTTTAATGTACGTACCGGAAAACTTGTGTGGACCTTTCACACCATTCCATACCCGGGTGAATATGGCTACGAAACGTTTCCGCCAGATGCCTATAAGAACACCTATACCGGAGGGGCTAACAATTGGGCGGGTATGGCCGTGGATAGAAAAAGAGGGATACTCTATATTCCCACTGGGTCGGCAGGAGATGACTTTTATGGAGGAAAACGAAAAGGTAAAAACCTCTTCGCCAATAGTTTATTGGCACTGGATGCCCGAACTGGCAAACGCATTTGGCATTTTCAAACCATACATCATGATCTGTGGGATCGTGATATACCCGCACCGCCCAATTTGCTCACCATTACCAAAAATGGAAAGAAAATTGATGTGGTAGCACAGGTCACTAAACAGGGTTATGTGTTTGTTTTTGAACGCGTTACGGGCAAACCCATTTACCCAATTAAGGAAGTATCCGTTCCAACAAATGCCCTACCTGGTGAAGCACCCTGGCCCACTCAGCCTATACCCTCAAAACCCGCACCGTTTGCGCGTCAATCCAATACATTAACGGATAAAGACATTAGCCCATACGCACCTGATCGGGATTCATTACTCATTCGATTCAAAACTTATAACAAAGCCATATTTGCACCGCCTTCTAAGGAGGGGACCGTTATTTTACCAGGTTTTGATGGAGGTGCTGAGTGGGGTGGAGCAGCAGCCGATCCTCAAGAAGGAATACTGTATGTAAACAGCAATGAAATGCCATGGATTTTAACCATGCGTGATACCCCAAAAGATACGGAATTATCTAAGTTAAGTCCCGGTAAAAGGGTTTATACAACCTACTGTGCCACTTGTCACGGTACAGAAAGGGGAGGCAGTGCAAAAAGTGGTTATCCGGCGTTAACCAATATAGGACAACGCAGAGACCGTGACTTTGTTGGGAATATCGTCACCACCGGAAAAGGTATGATGCCAGGTTTTACGATGCTCTCAGCAACAGAAAAACACGCTTTGCTTTCATTCCTGTTCGATGATGAAAAGACAGAAGTTGTGGACGCAACTCCAAAATCGAAGAAAGTATATCTACCATATCAGAGCACAGGTTATCACAAGTTTTTGGACAAAAAAGGCCTACCGGCCATTGCACCACCCTGGGGAACGCTCAACGCCATAGATCTAAACACGGGTGAATATGTATGGAAAATACCATTTGGGGAGGTTCCGGCACTGGTGGAAAAGGGAATTAAAAATACGGGCACTGAAAACTACGGAGGCCCTGTGGTAACCGCCAGCGGGCTTTTGTTTATTGCAGCCACGAAGGATGAGAAGTTTAGGGTATACGATAAAAAGACAGGAAAACTACTTTGGGAGACCGTTTTACCAGCGGCTGGCTTCGCAACTCCGGCCACTTACCAGGTAGCCGGGAAACAATATGTGGTCATTGCCTGTGGCGGCACCAAATTGGGAACAAAAAAAGGTAATCAATATGTAGCATTTTCATTGCCATAGTGTGTTATTTTTGATAGAAATATTCCCAACAGCATGATTATACCAGAAGTTTGGCATATTTTTTTTCTGATCATACTGTACACCCTTTTGTTCCAAAAACTCATTCATGATTAAAATACCCCCTTTTTACACCAGGTTAATGCATATTTTGGTTAGCCTGATTTGCATTTGTTACATCGCAGTAGTCGGCCGCACAGTGCTAGCGCCACTTATTTTTGCATTACTGTTTTCATTGCTACTGCTGCCGCTGGCCTCATCCTTGGAACAACGTTTTAAATTACCCAGGTCCATGTCCTCCATGATAGCGCTACTTTCCCTTGTGTTGGGGATATCGGCGGTTTTTACCCTTTTGGGAAGTCAAGTCACCAAACTTGCGCAGGATTGGCCGGCTTTTAAATCACAAGTTATTAGCGCCACAGCTGATTTGCAACGGTGGATATCGATAACATTCCATATCAATGCAGATGAGCAAATCAGTTATCTCACCGATTCCGCAACCAAGGCCGTGGATACCGGAACTACTTTGCTTGGTATGACCCTGCTATCAGTTTCATCCATCCTCCTGTTTCTACTTTTCATTTTCCTATATACCTTTTTCATTCTTCTTCACAGGCGCTTACTATTGAAGTTTATCGTTTCGGTATTTAGTGAACAACATACAGCAACAGTATACGAGGTGGTAGGACAGGTCCAATACATTGTGAAGAAATATATTGTAGGGCTCTTTTTGCAAATGCTCCTGGTAACCCTTCTGTCCTGTATAGCGTTTTGGGCCATTGGTATTAAATATGCCTTCCTATTGGGTTTAATTACCGGCCTTTTTAACCTTATCCCATATATCGGCATTGTAACGGCATTGTTGCTAACCGTACTGATCACATTTGCTACGGCTACAACCACAGATATTCTATTTGTGTTGGTGGCGGTCATCGCCATTCATTTGGTCGACAGCAATTATATCATGCCCAAAATTGTAGGATCCAAAGTAAAGATCAATACGCTCATCGCCTTACTTGGCTTGGTTTTGGGTGAAATGATCTGGGGCATCACAGGAATGTTCTTGTCGATACCGGTAATAGCGATCATAAAAGTTATTTTCGATCGTGTAGAGGGTCTCAAACCTTGGGGTATGGTTCTGGGTGATGAGGAAGTAACCCTTGAACAGGTACCGGTTATAGAAAAAGTTTCGGATATAACTACCAACGATTCTTGACCGCATCTTTGAC
>CALGRQ010000533.1 GCA_937880795.1 uncultured Dyadobacter sp.
AAGGTAGTATGTGGGTAACTGCATCGAGAGTTCGAATCTCTTCCTCTCTGCAAATGGCCGTTTCATGAAAATGAAGCGGCTATTTTAGTTTTCGGGACAAATAGCGGGACAAATTTGGCTCAGAGCCTTGCCATTCTTGGTACCTCTCAACCGTTGTAAACAAAGGATAGATAACGGCCCCTCATGTGTACCAAATGAACCAAAAGGATTATTCACACACATCGCTTTTGGGCAATTATTGTCCACTACTATTAGCACTGACCCAGGCTATTGATAATATAAAATTCTCTTGTGTACCCAAGGAGCTTCCAATTTTTTAGGGTACAAACCAATCGCTCATAAGCAGCGTGTGAGGCTGTAATCGTTCATCAGAACATTCATTAAAAGTGGATTGAAATGGCGTGGCCCGCAAGTGGATTGAAAAAAAATCATTAACACTCATTTTCTTAAGCCGGTACACATGTTAGACTTAGGGTATTGTGAATGCGATGACCTCCTGGGTGATTTCTGGAACTCAACATCTTGATCAGCTTTCTAATAGCTGGAATTTATGTCACTTGTGTTGCTGTAAAATAAAAAACATCCAAGGGCAACGAGCCCCAGGATGTCCGATTTTACTCAACGTTATGAGTACGATTTAACTCATACTCAATAACAAATTTAATAAATTCTTGGAATAAACACTTGGTCATTGGCATTTAATGTTAAAATACTGATTAAGCGTATGCTGTAACCAACAGGGTGGCACTCCTCAGTCTCTTGATTTTTCTCGGAGCCATGTGGATCGGCCAATATCATAACGTCAAAACATATTCGGTTCCTGAAAAGGGCACTCTTATTTGGCTAGCCTCTTATAGAGGCGAAGTGTACAATGATGCCCCGGATGGGGACTTTTACTTCGTTAATAGCAGGCAGCAGTTATGTGTAAGTCACTTTCTCGAATTTTCTAGAAGTCTTAGACTTACTGAAAATTGCACAGAACTGCTAAACCAGCATATAGTAGGTAGTCTTATCTAAACTTATATTGGCTAGTAAGAATTGTTACTACTTATATTTGACTCTCTTTGGTAAGTTTTTCGTATTATATTTTAAATTGATAAATCCATATAGAATATAACAATATCAAGATTGCGCTAATTTATTTCTTCTAGATCTGTCTTGGTATTTTAATTTTCATTATATAAATCTTGAATTAAATGTGTATATTTCAAACGTTTACAGCCTATTTTTTGACGTTTAAGAAATAACGGTTTCATGAAACTGTTGGTTTTTTTGCAGCCTTAGGGATATAAAAGGTTACATAGATTGGATTAAATGAGTCCAGGAATACTCAATGTTAAGTTCTTTTAAAAATAATTAATTGAATGAATTTAAAGATTATAGAAATTTTTCTATATTTACTTCATATTAATTTATTTTTGTTTGTAATTGAATTTTCTTTCAATTATCAAGGTTTACATTTGTGTAGTAGTTGTAGTGTTACTTATATCATCTGATCGGGCCATGGATAATAGTTTGTCGATTTCGAGGGATTACGAAAGTTTTGGTTTGTTGGCGAGTACTGTTGGGGCAATGGAGATTGCTTCCCAAAAGCTTGCGCTTATGGAAACTCCCGAAAACCTGGAAAGGTTTGCTAAGAAAATAGCGGCTGACTGGAAGAAATCTGATAACAACGTGGCTACGCTGAAATTAACTTTTGCGGATTTCGAGCGTAAAATGGAAAGTAAACGTGCAGAAATTGATAAGCATCTGAATAGTCTTAGAAGGAACCGAAAAGTAGCCAGGGCCAAGCAAAGTTTTCAAGATTCGGCGGCCCTATAATATTTCTAGTATCCGTACCAATCTCCCCAAAGTTGTTGTAGCGTTTTGCGTATTTCGTCTTCTCTTGAATTACTGCCTGGAATAAAAAATTTGGTTCCCTTAAGTTCTTCCGGCAAAAAATCCTGTTTCGCAAAATTGCCTTCGTAGGCATGCGCATATTTATAGTCTTTGCCATATCCAATTTGTTTCATCAACTTCGTAGGTGCGTTGCGAAGGTGCAGCGGTACGGGTAAATGTGCTGTATTTTTAGCGGCTTCTATAGCATCTCCAATAGCCATATAACTGGCATTGCTTTTTGGTGAGGTGGCCAAATAAATGGCAACTTGTGATAATATAATCCGGCACTCAGGATAGCCAATGACGTTGACGGCCTCCATACAGGCATTGGCCATAATCATGGCCGTGGGGTTGGCATTACCGATGTCTTCAGAAGCCATAATTAGCATACGACGTGCTATGAAAGAAGGGTCCTCTCCGGCAACAATCATGCGCGCCATCCAATATACGGCACCATTTGGGTCGCTTCCGCGAAGTGATTTTATAAATGCTGAAATGATATCATAATGCTGCTCTCCGGATTTATCGTAACGTGCTATATGTTGCTGAGCCACTTCCGTGACCCACTCATCTGTGATATCCATTTCGGAAACATCGCCTTTGCTCAAAATAACTAACTCCAGTAGGTTCAGGAGTTTGCGACCGTCGCCTCCCGAAAGTCTTAGAAGTGCGTCGTAGGACGCGAAAGTTATTTTTTTATCTTTCAGCCAGGCGTCTTTAGTTAATGCACGATCAATAAGAGCTTTAAGTTCACTTTCGCCAAATGCTTCCAGAATGTAAACTTGACAACGGGATAATAATGCAGAGTTAATTTCAAAAGAAGGATTTTCCGTAGTTGCGCCAATAAGGGTAACCTGGCCTTTTTCCACGGCGCCTAATAAAGCGTCCTGCTGACTTTTGTTATAGCGATGTATCTCGTCAATGAACAAAATAGGAGGGAACAAACCGGAAGGTCTGGATAAAATATCACGCAGGTCTTTTACTCCGGAGCTAATAGCACTTAAATTATGAAACTGTCTTTTGGTGGCATCGGCCATCAATAAGGCAAGTGTTGTCTTTCCTACCCCGGGAGGTCCCCATAAAATCATGGACGGGATGGTATTTTGAAGAATGGCTCTGCGCAATGGACCATTGGGTCCCAAAATTTTTTCCTGGCCTATATAATCGTCTAAATGTCGGGGACGTAGTCGTTCGGCTAGGGGTGTTGTCACCATGGTCATAAAAGGATACTGCTGTTTAGGTTTTTTATATCTCCATATTTAACAAAAAAAGCGTGGCATAGTTCGCCACGCTTTCATATATCAAGTAAAGGAAAGTTTGTTAGAAGGTTAGTCTTTCCAGGGTCATTTGCTTTTTGAGATTTCCAAGAGCGCCGAACACCAAATTATAAACCGATTGAATATTA